>NZ_VPED01000030.1:0-38897 GCF_013417335.1 Acinetobacter sp. YH16031 | reverse complement strand
CGGATGCATATATTGCAGAAATTACTCAACGCTTGAATCATCGTCCAAGAAAAAGACTCGGCTTTAAAAGTCCGAGTCAGGTATTATGGCAACAACATGGTGTTGCACTTCAAATGCTAATCTAAGTTTTAAATAATTATCTTTAAAGTAAGTATCATCGTTACCCTATGTTCTAATATGATCACAGAGTTCTTTTATACCTTCTTTCACCAACTCACATTCAGAATTAAAATTATTTACCAATGTCTTTAATTCTATATTTTCCTCTTGACACCGAACTATCATATCCAGATTCTTTTTGAGTGAAGATGTTCGATCTTTTAATTTTTCAATTTCAAAAAGATACTGGTTATTAAAAAGTTTTTCTCTATTTGCACTTAATTGCCATGATCTAAATTGATATTTCACGCTATTTGCTACATCTATCAAATGATTCTCTAATTCAAGCAAAGATGCATAATTATCTTTAGATATACTAGATAGAATTTCACTCCCTTTCTGCTCTCTCCAGCTTGTATAAGTCATTAATACGGCTATTGGAGCAAAGATTGCAGCTGACCAAAGTAAAAGATTAGTCGCTAAAGTGAGATCAGCTTCTAAAAGTCGAAAGATCGCATAAATTGCGATGCATAAAGTTAGGATAATTGCGTAGACTGCCAATAATCGAGCAACTAAATTTTCTGACTTATCCATTTATTGCTTCCCCAAAAGCAATTTAAACTTTATTTAGCAACACGCTCTTTATTTTTCAAAATCTCTGGCAAACTCCGTTCTACCCAGCCAATCAAATAATTTATTTTTTCTGCTGCTTGCGAACCGGTAATCGTCAATTGATATTCAACTTTGGGTGGTACAACGGGATAAACCGTTCTTAAAATAAAACCATCTTGCTCCAGCATTTTTAAGGTTTGCGCCAGCATTTTTTCACTGACCCCTTCAATTCGCTGTTTCAGCTCACTAAAGCGATGTACACCTTCACTTAAACAGCGCAATACTAGCACTGACCATTTATTGGTGAGATGTTCCAGTATTTCACGGGATGGGCATTCATTAGATAGCACCTGTCCCAACAATGGACTGATTGCATACTTGGTCATTGAAGAGTTCCTTTCTTGATCACGGTTTTTAGTTATTACTTACTATTTTTAATGTACTTACCATTTGTAAGCTAACAGATTCATATGAGCGTATCAAGGTGAATTATCCATCAATTAATGTATATGATTTTATTAAGCTGATTGGCCAACTTTATTTTCCACAATAAAAAAGAGCCTCAAAAGAGGCTCTTTTTTTAGATGACTTCTACAAATTATGCATTTGTTTCAGCAGGAACTTTTGGATAGCTTACGCCGCCCATTTGCTCAGCAATACGAAGTACCTGGCAGCTATAACCTACTTCGTTATCATACCAAACGTAGCAAGTTAAACGGTTGCCTGAAGTGATGGTCGCTTGAGCGTCGAATACACCTGCAGTACGAGAACCGATAAAGTCAGAAGATACAACTTCAGTCGAGTTTGTATAACCGATTTGACCTTGAAGGTTAGAATTGATTGAGATTTGGCGAATGTATTCATTTACTTCATCACGATCAACTTCTTTGTCTAAAGTCAGGTTCAGAATTGCAAGAGATACGTTTGGCGTAGGAACACGTACAGAGTTACCAGTCAACTTGCCTTTCAGTGCAGGAAGTGCTTTCGCAACCGCTTTAGCAGCACCAGTCTCAGTAATAACCATGTTCAATGTTGCAGCACGGCCACGACGATCAGCTTTATGGTAGTTGTCGATCAAGTTCTGGTCGTTTGTGAACGAGTGAACTGTTTCAACGTGACCATTGATCACTGTGTATTTGTCGTTTAACACTTTCAGTGTTGGAGTGATCGCATTGGTAGTACAGCTTGCAGCAGAGATGATTTGATCTTCATCAAGGATGTCAGCCTGGTTCACACCAAATACAACGTTCTTCATGTCACCTTTACCAGGTGCAGTCAGAATTACGCGAGCAGCGCCTGGACATTTCAGGTGTTGAGCAAGACCTTCAGCATCACGCCATTTACCAGTGTTGTCGATCACTAAAGCATTTTCGATACCGTATGCAGTGTAATCCACTTCAGATGGATTAGATGCATAGATCACTTTGATGAACTGGCCGTTTGCAATGATTGCTTCGTTTTCTTCGTCTACAGAAATCGTACCCGCAAATGGACCGTGGATTGAGTCACGACGTAATAAAGACGCACGTTTTTCAAGGTCACCGTCAGATGATTTACGAACTACGATTGCTTTCAGGTTCAAGCCGCGGCCTAGACCTGACTGGCTGATCATCAAACGGGCCAGGATACGACCGATACGACCGAAACCGTAAAGCACCACGTCTTTACCTTCTACAGAAGTTGCATTGCCTTCAAGTGATTTCACAGCGTCAGCAACGAATGCGTTAACATCACCACCTTTTGCTTTGAATTCAACAGCAAGTTTGCCTAGATCAATTTCAGCAGTACCGATGTTTTCCACTTTTGCCAATGCTTCAAGGATTGGGAAAGTGTCTACAACAGAAAGCTCAACGTCTAATACGCGAGTACGACGATGCGCTTTAAGGATCTGGATTACAGAACGGTTAATTAAAGAGCGACCGTAAACTGTAGCTACGATATTTTTTTCACGATATAACTGACCTACTAGGGCAATCATACGTTCCGCAAGTTCTTCACGGTTTTTCCAACGACCTTGGTGCTCTGCATGGAGGGCAACGATAGTGTCTTTGCTCACAGATACGTCCTCTAATTAATTGTAAATCTAAGCATAAATTTCAAAACCCGATAATTGTAATGGAATTGGCCGCAAGTTTGAATCAAAAGCTGATTAACTCTGGCCGAAAATCCGATATATTCACTATAAATTTTGAAAATAATTGTAATTAGTCAGATGATTTTGCATTTAAAATTTGAAAAATCATCTATTAACTATAAAACCCAGATTTTTGTTAAGTGTTGTTTATTCAGCCAGGACTAGAGTTCATAACTGATGGCATTTTCCTGATTAAGCTGCACTTTAGTTCCTGCTGAAAAACTCATGTCCAGACTCATAGAGGCATGGAAGTTTTCTACATCAAAATCGTCATAGGTTTCTGGTAAATGAATCAGGATTGGTAAGCGGGTCAAACCATTATCTCCACATGGAAAAGCATAATGGCGTTCGACCTGTTGTAAATTCTGTAAACTTTCAAATTCCAGAAAAACACTGCTGTTTTCATAGGTACGTGGAACCTGAATAATTTCTAAAAACATGCTGCGCTTTAACTGCTGCAATCTGTTCAGTGCGATTTCAATATCCTGATCTGAAGTGTCCTTAGTCCATAGTTTCTTGAAAATGGACTTCTTCTCATGCTCTCTCTTTTGACGATGTAGCGTATTGATATATTTTTTCAAATCCCGATATTGCTGCACATTATCTGCAATTGTAGACTGAATATCCTTGACCGGCTGCTCGGAACGCTGGTGCATCACCTGCCACTCATGCGAGTTGGTCGGAATAAAGGTTTCACCTTTGCGTTTTTCCAGCAGGCGAATAAATCCCAGTAATTTATATTCAAAATTCTGGATATATTGGTTAAACATAAACGCTGGCTGCGATTTGAAATCGCGGTAATAGGCCAGAATTTCAGAAAAGATTTTATGTACGTGCAAATATAAATAAGAAAATTCTTCAATATGAGAAAGATGATCACGGATCGCATCACGCATGGGTAATAACAATTCCCGAGTCAGAATTTCCTCAAAGTTTTTCAAATGTCGCTGTGCCACCACATCGGCATTTTTTTCTACCACCTGAATGGGTTCAACTAGTAAAGGCAGTAGCTTTTGTTCTGAGATTTGTTCCAGATCATGCACAATATCAATCACGTCCAGATGAATCTGGCTTTGCAAGGTTACCATACGTTGCATCTGTGATTTCAGCGTTTCGACCACTTCCTCATCCATATCCTCTTTCAAATCCAGGACAAGAACATTCAGGTAAACCTGATCTTCAAGTGCACCCTTTTCTTCAATCAGGAAACGGCGAATAGAATATGGATTCTGTTGTACATCCATCACTGGCGCAACAATGAATAAAAATCGCGAAGTACGGACAATATCAAAATGACGGATTTCTTGTTCTTTGATCAGGAAATAGCGAAACAGTGGATGTTTCATTTCCACCGTTTGTTTTTTTAATAGAGGTTTGTACCAATAACCAAGGAGTTGCTGCTTGATAAACACCTCGGTAATAAAGCATTTCACATGCTCTTCAGTCAGCTGGCGCACCCCTTCTAGAGGTTGCAACTTCAGTTCACGGATAATTTCAGCAGCATTTAGCAAAAAGGTTCGGCGCAGTTCCAGTTTTTCACGCTGCATCTGAAAGTTTTCATCGACTTCGATTTTATCAATTTGCTCAAGTGCATTTTCCAGATAATCCGCAATCTGCAAACTGTCATTTAAGCCTTTCAGGCTTTGCAAGGATAAGGCAAAGGTGCTGGCATAATAACGCATCCGGTCATTTAAAAACTTTTGACTGAGCAACTCGACCGAATGTTGAGCCTGGTATCGATATTGATTGGCATCACGATCCCAGAGAATTTTTTTGGGTTTTAAAATCTGAAAATCGATACTTTCTTTAAGCTCGGCAGATACATCAGCCAGAACTGTTCTGAGTTCACGTTGCCATTCCAAATCCAGGCTTGGCTCTAGCTGTGACAGGCGTGCACGTAATTGATATGGAATAGCGATTTCTGACATACAATTTCCCAAATAAATCGTGATATCTTGTTATTTTGTGATGAATGTCTCGAATTTTACATTATCTAGACTGACAATCTACAAATATTGTCTAATTAAAGCTACACGATCTGGAATTTAATATTTTCGAAAATCATTTCTCTTTAAGTTGTTCCAGCTTTTCTACTTTCTGCATAAGTTCGCGTTGTTTCAGCTTTTGCTGACGTAAATGCAAAATACCTTCAATTACCAACAATACGACGGCTAGCCAGATCGGAAGATAGGTCAGCCATTCGCCGGCTTCAACCCGCTCCCCTAATGCCATAGACGCAAAGGCCAAAAGTACTGGTTCCAGATAACTTAATAGCCCAAAAATAACAAATGGCAAATAGCGGCTTGCCAGAATATAACTTCCCAATCCTAACGCACTTAGAAAGCCTAGACCCAATACCGCAAAAATCAGATGCTGTGCATTAAGAATCAATTGCATGGAATCGCTATGAATAAAGCCCAGGTAAATCGCGACAGGCAGAATGATGAAGAGATCCCACCAGAAACCTCCTAAATGATCTGTCTGAAATTTACGGCGCATAAAGAAATACAGCGGATATGCAAGTGCTACATACACCGTTTCCCACGCGATCGAACCGATTCGCCAGATTTCATGTCCTACACCTAATATGGCCAGTGCGACTGCTGCCATCTGCCAGCGTGACAACTTCTCTTTATAGAGCACACATCCGACCAGCACCATGACTAAAGGCAACAGAAAATATCCCAGGGATACCTGTAAACCGCGGCCATTAATTGGTCCCCATAAAAAGAGCCACAGCTGTGTGGTACATAACAAGGAACTGATGATCAACCAGATCAGAAAAGCAGGTTGTTTGAGAATGCGTTTTAAAATTTGAGTGATATGGCTGAGGTCACCTGACCACCACATGAACGCAGTCAAAAATGGAATGGTCGCCAGCATCCGCCAGGCAAAGGTCTGTTCACTGTCTAAAGGCTGCAAAAATGGCGTGAATATATAAAGAACACCAAATACCACTGATGCCAATACCGATAATGCAATGCCTTTATACATGCTTCAAACCTAAAATCACTCCAGCGCATTATAACGATTAGTCTAAAATAAAGCTTGAAGATTCATCTGACCAAAGGTGATAACAAGGCAAAATACATGATTCAAAAAAGAGAAGCATTAAAAAACCATGCCGAAACATGGTTTTTATACATAACCCGAGTGGCTTTTTATTTTCTTGCCTGTTGGGTCTGTTTAGTATGAATCACATCACTCAAATCGTAACCCACAGATTGCGCATATTGCAGGTATTCATTCACCACATTCTGATCCAGTTGAGGATCACGTGACAATACCCACATATATTTACGTTTAGGCTCGCCGACCAGTACAGTTTGATAATTATCATCCAGTTTCAATACCCAATAATCGCCACGGCCCACTGGTAACCAGCGAATAAACTCTGGCAAGAAACTTACTTTGAGCTTGGTGTTATAAGGAGCATTCTGAATGTATGCCTCACCTACGGATTGAGTCACCTGACCATTTTTCTGGATACAGCGGTTATCTACATTAACGTTACCATTTTCATTTAATGTATATGTCGCCGTAACGTCACGATCGCACTTATTCTGGAACGAAAGTGGTTTACGAGCCACTTCATACCAAGTGCCCAGATAACGGTCCAATTCAACTTTCTCTACAGTGGGTAAAGAATCGTTCTTGGCATAAGCCATGGTTGCAGCCCCGAGTCCAAGTAGAACTGCACCACCCACTGCAATTTTTGCAAGTTTCAATCCCGCATGAGGGAGATTATTTTTAGTTGTCATACGATACCTATTTGATCAGGACAAAATTTTCAACATGAATATTTCGTACTTACAATAGCGGCATCCGCAGACATACTTTGTAGCATTATGTTAGGTTTGTGATTGATTTTACGTAATTTAAATCTGTAATTTAAACACAGACCTAACTTAACATCTGCGCTTTTAAACGTAAAATTTCATCCCGTATACGTGCAGCCTGCTCAAACTGTAGCTCTTTTGAAGCCTTGAGCATTTCTTTTTCCAGTTTATTGATATGCTTCGCGAACATCTTCGGATCGGCCATGATATGACGCTCATCTGCACTGATCGCTCGGGCCTGATCGGAAGCTTTCAGCTCAATAGTTTCATCATCCAGCACTTCACCCGTATCAATTTCCTTAATCACCTGACGCACTGCACTACGCGGTGTAATACCATGCTCTTCATTGAACTGAATCTGTTTGGCACGACGGCGTTCAGTCTCATCAATGGCTTTTTGCATAGAATCGGTAATGCGATCCGCATACAAAATCGCTTTACCTTTCAAGTTACGTGCAGCACGACCAATGGTCTGGATCAATGAACGCTCTGAACGCAGGAAACCTTCTTTATCCGCATCCAAAATCGCAACCAGTGAAACTTCTGGCATATCCAGACCTTCACGCAGCAGGTTAATGCCGACCAGAACATCGTGCACACCGGTACGCAGCTCATGAATAATTTTCACACGCTCAACAGTATCAATATCGGAGTGCAAATAGGCAACCTTGATTCCATATTCTTTTAAATAGGACGTCAGGTCTTCTGCCATGCGCTTGGTCAATGTGGTCACCAGCACACGTTCATTCATTTCCTTACGAATATTGATTTCAGACAATACATCATCGACCTGAGTCAGGACTGGACGGATTTCAATTTCCGGATCAATCAGACCGGTTGGACGAACCACCTGCTCGACCACCTGTTCAGATTTTTCCAGTTCATATCTTGCAGGTGTTGCACTGACGTACACAGTCGTCGGTACAATACGTTCCCATTCCTCAAATTTCATCGGACGGTTATCCAGCGCACTTGGCAAGCGGAAACCGTAATTCACCAGATTTTCTTTACGGGAACGGTCACCTTTGTACATGGCTCCAATTTGTGGAACGGTCACATGCGATTCATCAATAATCAGCAAGGCATCATCGGGTACATAATCAAAAAGCGTTGGCGGTGCCTCACCTGCCGGACGGCCAGATAAATGACGTGAATAGTTTTCGATCCCGTTGGTATAACCGAGCTGCTGCATCATTTCCAGATCATAACGGGTACGCTGCTCGATCCGCTGAGCTTCCAGCAACTTGTCATTTTCACGGAAAAAGACCAGACGTTCTTTTAACTCATCTCGAATCGTTTCAATCGCGCGAGCCAGATTGTCTTTCGGTGTTACATAGTGACTTTTAGGATAGATCGTGACACGCGGCACTTTACGGATCATTTTCCCGGTTAAAGGATCAAACCAGCGAATGGAGTCGACTTCATCATCAAACAGTTCAATCCGGATGGCATCCTGATCCGATTCGGCTGGGAAAATATCAATGATCTCACCACGGATACGATAGGTACCACGCAGGAATTCCAGTTCATTACGTGAATACTGCATTTCGACCAGACGACGGATAATATCATCACGACCAATGCGGTCACCTTCCACCACATGCAGCAACATGCTCATATAGGCATTCGGATCACCCAGACCGTAAATTGCAGACACCGAAGCAACAATAATCGCATCGCGACGTTCTAATAAGGCACGCGTTGCCGAAAGACGCATCTGGTCAATATGATCATTAATTGCCGCATCTTTCTCGATAAAGGTATCTGAAGATGGTACATAGGCTTCTGGCTGATAGTAGTCATAATAACTGACGAAATATTCAACCGCATTATTCGGAAAAAATGCTTTAAATTCACCGTAGAGCTGTGCAGCCAGCGTTTTGTTATGGGCCATGACAATAGTCGGACGCTGGGTACGGGCGATGACATTGGCCATAGTATAGGTTTTACCCGAACCGGTAACCCCCAGCAAAAGCTGATCGTGATAGCCTTTTTCTATACCCTTGACCAGCTTTTCAATGGCCTGTGGCTGATCGCCAGCAGGTTGATAATTAGTCACCAGTTCAAAGGGTTGTTTATCACTCATAGCTTTAATAATTTCACTGCGGATATCGACTCAATTTATTATGGGGGTAAAACTGAATTACTCAATCCCTATCCAGGTTTCTGTTTAGTAAAATAAATCGAGTGAAATATTATGCTTTCGTAGCCTAAAACCATTTTAGTTCTAATCTTTTCTATCAAAATTGAATCAGTATAAGTTTTGATTCGGTTCCTTACCTTATTCTGGCTTATTCGCTATTCAGCTAAAATTTCTGGATAAAGTTCTGCCATATCTGATGATGTAATAAAGATTAATTTCACCTTGACCCTTATAGCGTTCAAAGGCAACATGAAGCTAATCAGGACATCGAATAAAAAAGCCATGACTTACCATTATCACGATGAAAGTATTGTTAAATCTCTGCCAGAAAATACGGTATTTGTTTTCGGAAGCAATTTAGCCGGACAACATGCCGGAGGTGCAGCTCGAACAGCTTATGAGCATTTTGGGGCGGTTATGGGGGTTGGTCGTGGCTGGGCAGGTCAAAGTTATGCTATTCCGACTATGAATGAGCATTTGCAACAGATGCCTCTCTCACAGATCCAGCACTATATTGATGACTTCAAGATTTACACCAAGAACCATCCTAAAATTAAATATTTTATTACTTCAGTCGGTTGCGGCATTGCTGGTTATAAAGTCGAAGAAATTGCTCCGATGTTCAAAGGCATTTCTCACAATGTCATTTTTCCGCAATCTTTCCGGCCTTTTGTAGAAAAAGCGCTTCCGAAAATTACGTCGCAATTCCTGCATACCATCTTCCGGGATTCAGTGATTTTTACTCCGGCGACAGATGAGCTGATTGATGTTCTGGCACTGACCGATAATGAAAAGAGTCTGGCCAAGATTCTGCTCAATACTCAGATTTATCCGGTCGACAGCAATGGTCGTGATCGTGTATTCGAGATTGAAGATATTCTGCATAACCTGAATGGCAAGATTTTTGACTTTCAGAATAATTCTGAAGGTTCCATGCTGTTTGGTGCCGTAATTCTGGCGCTACTGGAACTTTATAATATCAATGAAAAAGACTTTATTGATGTCTGGAAAGGCGATCGTGAGATTGCCCCACCAAAACCTGAAAATAAAGCACGTAAAACAGTTCGCTAAGGTAGCTCCCAAATTTTACTCATAAAAAAGCCATGAACTTCATGGCTTTTTTATTTTTTAACGTTTGCCCATTGAACGGCGTGTACCACGAGGTGGCATCCAGGTCCGATCAGCATAACGCTGCGGTTTAGGTCGCAGATCTTCCAGAACTTCATCTGAAGCAGATTGTTCTGCCTGTTTTAATGGAAACGGTAAATTAACCAGTGGCTTTTTCTTGGGAGAATTTTGGGAGCTCATGCGCAATACTCAATAATTTATGCGGCTATTGTACAAAAAAACTCTATCTGCTGTGTACCATCGGTTAGCTAAATTTATTCAAGCTTTTTCTAGTGAGTTTAAAGCAGAAAATTTCCTGATTTCTTGTACAAATCACGTCCAGGATAGAAAGCTTAAATCATTATTTAAAACTTAGATTAATGAGAAAAATATTACCCACTTATTATTCTATTACTTCGATAAAACTGAAAATTTTATAAAAATTAATATCCTATTTATCTTCACTATTCATAATAATTTTTACATAAATATATATTTTATTAATACAATTTATACAAACTTTGGCATTTTTTACTTTCTGTTAACTTTTCACTACTCGTTCTGTAACTGTGTAAATTGGTGAGATTTAACTAAATTGTTCAATAGAAAAACAAATAACTAGCACGGACAAGGAGTCCTCTGAACAATGAAGACAATCATGGTATGCATGGCAGGTCTAGCCACATTACCCCTGCTTGCACATGCAGAATCCCCATATTTCAGCCTACAGGATGGCGATGGCTTTAAACGATTTTCCGTTTCAGTCGGTGCACTGCATGTCATGCCACAAGGAAAAGCTCAGCCCTTTCAAGTTAATACTGCTGTAAAAAATGGTGAAGTTGCCAGAAATGGTGCTATTCAAGTCGATACCGTATTGAATAACTTGAATTCTAATGTTGACCAAGAGGGTCTTGCAGCAGCATTAGAATTTCTGGGTTTTTTTACCGGTGGTGAATTAGGTAGTGGACTCAGCGGTAGTTCACGAATTCAAGGGTTGGAGGAGTGGAATAATCCGGGCACCGGTCTGGAAGCAGATGATGTCACTACCCTTGGGATTTTAAGTAATTACTTTTTTACCGATCACGTATCACTTGAAATGAAAGCCGGCATTCCACCCAAAGTGGACTTACAGGGCAAAGGAAAAATTTATGCTCCTTTCGCTGCGATTGCTACACCTCAAATCGGTAGTTTGCCTTTAGAATTCCTGAATATCGATCTGCAAAATGATATTTTTATTACTGATTTAGAAGCTCATGGTCCTGCAGCATCAGCACGTGCCTGGACGCCTGCTTTTGAATTGCAATATCATTTTGGAAAAACCGGAGTTAATAAGTTTCGCCCTTATGTCGGCTTAGGGGTAATGTATGCTTACTTTAATGAATTGGAGATTAACCCGCGTACTGAACAGGATTTGATTGCAGCCGGACATATGATTGCCAATATCAAAGAAGGCAATGCTGGAGCTTCACTGGAAGGTAAACCGAGCAATGCCAATCCTACAGTTGATCTTGAAGCAACCGATGCATTCGCTCCGATAGCTACCGTCGGTTTCACCTATGATTTTAATGAACGCTGGTTTGCAGTGGGTTCATTGTCTTATGCCCATCTTAAAAATGAAACCACTATTACTGTTTCTGATGATAGTTTGGGTGAATTAATTACCTCTAAGGCCGATATTGAAGTTAATCCAATTCTGGCCTATGCCGGATTCGGGATGCGTTTCTAATCAATTAATTCTTTCATTAAAAAAACTGAATGCTTCAGAACAACGGCTACGGCCGTTGTTCTGCGTTTAGGCATTTTATATAACTATAAAAAAAATTTATCGTTTGATTAATTTTTATTTTATCGCCTCTCTAAGTTGAATCGAATACTATACCTATCAACTTTATATGCTTGAATGACTTATGGCTGACAGTCAATTTTCCAGGACCCTGATTTTAATGCTGATTGGCGCTGCCATTATTCTGGCTTTATCTTTGGGGATTCGTCA
Source organism: Acinetobacter sp. YH16031 (assembly GCF_013417335.1). Taxonomy (NCBI): domain Bacteria; kingdom Pseudomonadati; phylum Pseudomonadota; class Gammaproteobacteria; order Moraxellales; family Moraxellaceae; genus Acinetobacter; species Acinetobacter sp. YH16031. The sequence goes on along the minus strand of NZ_VPED01000030.1, from coordinate 26,970 downwards.
TGCATTTGGCCTATATCTAGTGCCAATGAGTGAAGAATTTGGTTGGGGTCATAATGTCTTTAGTTTGGCCATTGCCATGCAGAACCTGATCTGGGGTGCTGTTCAGCCTATTACTGGTGCCTTCGCTGACAAATATGGCAGCAAGATTGTCGTTGCCATTGGCGGTGCCTTATATGCGCTTGGCCTGTTATTGATGGCTGTCAGTTCGACTGGATTATTATTGAATCTCAGCGTCGGACTGATTTTAGGTTTAGCTTTGTCTGCCACTTCTTTCCCAGTTTTATTGTCTGCGGTTGGACGAGCTGCACCACCTGAAAAACGCAGTCTGGCAATGGGGATCGCCAGTGCAGCAGGCTCCTTCGGCCAGTTTATTATGCTGCCCTCAACGCTGTTACTTTTACAGAATGTCGGCTGGTCAGCAGCACTTGTCGTCAGCGCAATTTTAATCGCTTTGATTGTACCTTTGGCCTGGATGCTAAAAGCCCCGATGTATGTCGATCCAAATGCCGTATCTACACCGAATAAGGTATCACTCAGCTTTAAACAGATTTTAGTGGTAGTCAAAAACCATAAGCCATTCTGGTTTCTGGCGATGGGCTTTTTTGTCTGTGGCTTTCAGGTGGTCTTTATCGGGATTCACCTGCCGGGTTATCTGATTGATCATGGATTCAATGCTACAACTGGCACCATTTTCCTGGCGCTGGTGGGCCTGTTTAATGTTGTCGGTACCTATACGGCTGGTTGGCTCGGTGGAAAATATTCCAAACCACGTCTGCTAATGGGCTTATACGGTCTGCGCGGGCTTGCAATTATCGCCTTTCTGATGCTGCCTTTAAGCACCTGGACGGTCTATGCGTTTGGTGTCATCATGGGATTATTATGGCTTTCTACCGTACCACTGACCAACGGTATTGTTGCCAATATGTTTGGCGTGAAATATCTGACCATGCTCAGCGGGATTGTATTCTTTACCCATCAGGTCGGTTCATTCTTTGGCGGCTGGCTCGGCGGTGTAAACCATGACATGAGTGGCAATTATAATGCGGTATGGATGCTGTCGATTGCCTTAAGTATTTTTGGCGTACTGGTGCACTTATGGGTAAATGAGGAGCAAATCGTACATGACTGATTCCACCTTTCTGCTCAAGCTTTCGATTGCGATAGCAATGGTACTTCTCCTCGCTATTTCTCTATTGCTCTGGAGCCAGACTCCAGAACTGTTTGAGTACTTTAATCAGGCTTTTTGCGCACACTGATTGTCAAATATTTGACATTTTTCAGCAGCTTTAGGACTTTGTTTTGCCATTTTAATTAAAAGATATCAAATCAATCATTTAGATATTTTTATTAAGTTTTTCATAAGTTTAGCAATTCTTTTGATTTTATTTTTGCTCTGGTTTTTTTTAGATTTTCTGCAACAAGAAAATTCAGAGACTTTCCAATGACAAGCTTGACCCAACTTTCACAAGCCATTCACGATGCACCACGCTGGCATCAGCAAGATCAGTTCCAGAATACTGATGAAATCAAAATTGTCCCGCAGGCAGATCAAGCCCTAGGCGCAGTGGTTTATGGCCTCGATGCCCGCAAAGCCCAAGCTGGTGAAACTATCCTGCGTCTGAAGCAAGCTCTGGCTGAACATTTGATCCTGATTTTTAAAAATCAAAGTCTAGATGATCTACAGTATCTGGCATTTGCCACCTATTTCGGTTCAATCTTCCGTCCAGATGCTGACACGCCAGTACTGGCTTCTAAAACAGATACCGGCATTCCACCTGATGTCGTACTAGTTTCCAATGCAGTCGGTCAAGGGGATTACACCGGTCATGGTGAACTTGCCCCGCATGCCGATCACCAGTGGACACCGTTACCTTCTTTTGGCTCTTTACTCTATGCCATTGAACTGCCAAAAGACGGTGGCCAGACGTCCTGGATCAATACCATCAAGGCTTATGAAGCCTTAGATGAAAAAACCAAAGCAAAAATCGATCAGTTACAGCTCATTACCTATAATCCATTTGTACGCTTCCAGAGCAATAAAGGTAGCAATGCGTATGCGGGTAATATGCCAAAATATCGCTTTAAAGATCAGCCAATTTTAGGTCACGCCTACCCGCACCCACTGGTACGCACCCATCCTGAATCTGGCCGTAAAGCACTTTGGTTAAATACCCATACCGAAGTTGAGCTGGTGAATTATGACGATCAGGCAGGTAGTGAACTGATTGCAAAATTACGTGAGCATGTCTTAAAACCTGAATTCGCTTATGAGCACCATTGGGAAGCAGGCGATATCGTGTTCTGGGACAATCAGGTTACTCTACATTCACGCCGTCCTTTCCCTGCTGATCAGCGCCGTTTATTAAAACGTATCAGCCTGGCAGGTAGTCGTCCATTTTAATCACCATAAAAATATAATAAAGAGAAAGGTCATTTAAGCCTTCGACAATAACGACTCATCATGTAGATTTTCCGCCATTGAGGAATGACCGCCTCAATGGTTTTATTTTTAAATTTTTAGTCATCCTATTTTGGGAATATCAGGATAGAGGTTTTAAATTAAATTTTTTAAAAATACAGCTTTTAACAAAATCGGTGATTGGATTACTTTTTCTCACTCAAACTGCCTAGTGTATTTTTCCTTTTCTGCTTAGCGTATTAAAAAACAAGCGATTACTATAGCCGCAAAAAGGAGAAGAAAATGAACGAGATTCAGTTTTCAGATTGTGTTCGTGCATGTATGACCTGCTCTCTGGCCTGTACCAACTGTGCCAGTGCCTGCCTGAAAGAAGAACATTTAGAAATGATGCGGGAATGTATCCAGCGCTGTCTGGACTGTGCTGATCTGTGTCAGCTCTGCGCCCGCATGCAACAAAAGCAATCTCCATTTATCAAAGAGATTTGCGAGCTATGCGCTAAAGCTTGCGATTATTGTGTAGAAGAATGTGGCCATCATGAGGATGATCATTGCCAGCAATGTGCCGAAGCTTGCCGTCGCTGTGCTGAAGAATGCCGCAAAATGGCAGCCTAATTTCCAGCATTACTGACAAAATTGAATTTTTTCAATCTGAAAAATAAAAAAACCCGCAAGCCAAACCTGCGGGTTTTTGATCTAACCTGAATAAATCAAATTAGAATAAACGGTTCATACCATTCAAGGTTGCCACACGGTAAGCTTCTGCCATTGTTGGATAGTTGAATGTGGTTTCTACAAAATACTTGATCGTATTGTTCGGGCTGTTCATGACTGCCTGACCAATGTGGATAATTTCTGAAGCATTATTACCGAAGCAATGAACACCCAGAACTTCCAGCGTATCGCGATGGAACAGGATTTTTAATTCGCCAACTGTATCACCGGTAATCTGCGCACGCGCCAGATGACGGAAAGAAGCCTGACCCACTTCATACGGGATTTTTTCTTCAGTCAGCTGCTGCTCAGTTTTACCGATCGAAGAAATTTCCGGAATGGTATAAATACCAGTCGGAATATCAGTCACAGGTGCAACGTCTTGTTCACCGCTCATGTTGGCACCTGCACAACGACCTTGGTCATAGGCAGCAGAAGCCAATGATGGCCAGCCAATCACGTCACCTGCAGCATAGATATTTTCGACTTCAGTCTGATACTGCTCATTCACGGTTAATTGACCGCGACTGTTTGGTTTCAGGCCAATATTTTCAAGGCCTAAACCGTCAGTATTCCCTGAACGGCCGTTACACCACAGGATGGCATCAGCTTTAATTTTCTTGCCGCTTTGTGTATGTAGAACCACATAATCATCAGAAGTTTCAAGGAAGTCGATCTGTTCATTATGACGGATCAATACACCCTGTTCACGTAAGTGATAAGACAATGCATCAGAAATTTCATCATCTAAATAGCTGAGCAGTTTTGGTTGGGTGTTGATCAGGTCAACTTTATGTCCCAATCCAATAAAGATCGATGCATATTCACAGCCAATCACACCTGCGCCATAAATAATGATTTTTTGGATTGAGAAATCCAGATCCAGAATTTTGTCTGAATCAAATACACGTGGATGATTGAAATCAAGAATCTCTGGACGGTATGGACGTGAACCAGTTGCGATCACCAGTTGCTGGAACATAATAGTTTCTTTTATGCCATCTGGTGTAAATACAAAGATCGTATTTTCGTCTTGAATATAAGCACGACCATGATAGATATCAATCTTGTTACGGTCATAAAAACGTGAGTGGGTATCTACCTGCTGCTGAATGACTTTATGTGCATTGCGCAGTACCTGTTTCATGGTGAATTGTTTCCATTCACCTACTTTTTGAAACATTGGATCACGTTGATAACGGATAATACTAGATACCGTCTGACGCAATGCCTTACTTGGAATCGTACCTACGTGAGTACAGTTACCACCCAGCTGTTCACGCATATCCACAATTGCAACACGCTTACCAGATTTGGCAAGTTTCATTGCCGCGCCTTCGCCCGCAGGGCCTGAACCTAGAACTACCGCATCGTACTTAACGAAAGTCCCACTAACGACCTCTTTTTTACGTGGCATTCAACGCTCCTTAAAATTAAAAAATTTTGCTTTAATCTACGCTATATTATGACGTAATTGCTGCCGATTTGGTGTATTTAACTTACATATATTGTGTGATAAGAACATTTTTTAAATGAATAATCCTTTTCGCCCTATTTCACCCGAGTTTCGTTATAATTAAAAAAGTGTTAACTTTGATTTATCTCCCTCCTTCAAAACAGTGGAAAAGTTATATATGTCTGAAAACCGTAAACCTGAACAGGGTATCAAACTTCGCGGCGCAGAAAAGGTCGCCCGTATTCCTGTAAAAGTTGTTCCTACGGTTGAAACGCCACGTAAACCGGACTGGATCCGCGTGAAAATGGCCGCTCCCGAAGAAGTTCAGCGTATTAAAACTACACTTCGTCAGCAAAAACTGCATACCGTATGTGAAGAAGCGGCCTGTCCGAACCTGCCTGAATGTTTTGGTGGGGGTACAGCAACCTTTATGATTATGGGTGATATTTGTACGCGTCGCTGTCCGTTCTGTGATGTGGCACATGGTCGTCCAAATGCACTGGATCCGGATGAACCGCGTCATATGGCAGAAACAATTGCCAACCTGGGTCTGAAATATGCAGTCATCACTTCAGTAGACCGTGATGACCTGCTGGATGGCGGTGCACAGCATTTTGTGGACTGCATTAAAGAAGCTCGTGCTTTGAGTCCAAAGACTTTGCTGGAAATTCTAGTACCTGATTTCCGTGGTCGTATGGATATTGCTTTACGTATCATGACTGAATGTCCACCAGACGTGTTTAACCACAACATCGAAACTGTGCCACGTCTATATAAAGCCATGCGTCCAGGTTCTGATTATCAGCACTCTTTAAATCTTTTGAAAATGTTTAAAGATTATTGCCCAGAAATTCCAACCAAATGTGGTTTGATGGTCGGTATCGGTGAAACTGAAGAAGAAGTTCTCGCTCTGTTAAATGACCTGAAAGCGCATGACGTAGATTATGTAACCATTGGCCAGTATCTACAGCCATCTAAACAGCATGCACCAATCGACCGTTTTGTAACACCAGAAGAATTCGAACGTTATGCAGAACATGGCCGTAAGCTTGGCTTTAAGAATATCTGGTCAGCACCGATGGTACGTTCAAGTTACTTTGCGGATCGTCAATACTATGGTGAACCGGTTCCAGAAGTACGCCGTAAAGTTGATCCAGCGAAAAAAATCGCTGTACAGGCAATTGAAGCTTAAAATGAATTAGATCAAAGCCCTCTTAAGTAGAGGGCTTTTTTATGCCTAACTAAATTTATATTTGTTCACTTTTTAATTATTTTACCTACCATCTCTTAGAGATTAAGTTATTACTTATCTTCACATTTCTTTGCGTGTTCTCACTTGAAGACTGCGCATTTTTCAAACAATCTCAAAAACAGATAAAACACTTCAATATATCGTTGAAATATTTAATAACGATCGTTCTCACAACAACAATTGTGAACTTGCCAGTTGCTTAAGCGATGTAAAAAAATTGATCAAGTCTTATGAAGACACCTTATGGAGATCGGCAGCATCACAATTGTATGACCCCGGAGAAATATAACAATGCTATTTATTTTCGCCGTACTTCTTCTTATTGCCAGTTTATGGGCGATTTTCTTTTTTCAACTATCCCGTACCATTGGTGCAATTACCCTGATTATCATTTCAGTAGTTTGTGCCTTTATCAGTCCTTGGTCACTGATTCTGGGTATTCCCATGATCCTGATCAGTCTGGTCGTCATGATCGAACCTTTGCGTATGTCCTTCATTTCCAGGCCAGCCTATAAAGCTTTAGCGGATGCCATGCCAAGCATTAGCCCGACAGAACGTGAAGCTTTGGATTCTGGTACTAGCTGGTGGGAAAAAGAACTCTTTATGGGTGCGCCGAACTGGGAAACTTTTAATAGCTATCCCTATCCAAGACTCTCCGTTGAGGAACAGGCATTCTTGGATAACGAAGTTGAAACACTGTGTAGCATGCTGGATGAATGGGAAATTCATGAGAAGAAAATGCTGCCTGAACATATCTGGCAATATATTAAAGATAATGGCTTCTTGGGACTAATTATTCCCAAAGAATACGGCGGTCGTGCCTTTAGTTCATTTGCTCAAAGCCGGGTGATGAGCAAAATTTCTTCACGCTCTCTCACTGCTGCTGTGAGCTGTATGGTGCCTAACTCACTTGGGCCGGGTGAGTTGTTACTACATTATGGTACCGATGAGCAAAAAGATCGTTATTTACCCGGTCTGGCCAAAGGTGAAGAAATCCCATGTTTTGGTCTGACCAGTCCTGAAGCCGGTTCAGATGCCGGTGCGATTCCAGATACCGGTGTGGTCTGCTATGGACAGTTTGAAGGTCAGGAAGTCTTGGGACTGAGAATGAATTTCTCCAAACGCTGGATTACTCTAGCACCAATTGCCACCGTGGTTGGTCTGGCTTTTAAAATGTATGACCCTGATCATTTACTCGGTGATAAAACAGATTATGGGATTACTTGTGCCTTGCTACCGGCCAATCATGAAGGGGTAAAAGTCGGTCCACGTCATAATCCTGGCTCCCCTTTTATGAATGGTACTGTTGAAGGTAAGGATGTATTTATTCCTTTAGACTGGATCATTGGTGGCGTGAAAAATGCCGGTAAAGGCTGGCGTATGCTGATGGAATGTCTAGCGGTTGGTCGTGGTATCTCCCTACCGGCTTTGTCTACCTCCAGTGCTGAAATGACTTATCTGAATGTCAGTGCGTTCTCGCGAATCCGTCAGCAATTCAAGATTTCAGTGGGTAAATTTGAAGGCGTACAGGAAGCCAATAGTGAAATTGCCAGTGATGCCTATATGCTGGAAGCATTCCGTTATTTAGTGACTTGTGGCTTGAATCAAGGTGGTAAGCCGGCAGTTATGACCGCGATTGCCAAATACTATGCCACAGAGACCATGCGTAAAATCGTCAATCATGGTATGGATGTCGTGGGCGGTCGTGCTATTCAAATGGGGCCTCGTAACTTCCTGGCTCTCAACTATCAGGCCATTCCAGTATCGATTACAGTCGAAGGCGCCAATATTCTGAGCCGTTCATTAATGATCTTTGGTCAAGGCTCAATGCGTTGCCATCCTTATCTATATGAAGAATTACAGCTTCTGCAAGCTGAAGACCCAAAAGCCGCTCTGAATCCATTCGATACTATGTTGTTTAAACATCTGGGTTATACCTTTAACCGGACTGCCCGCTCTTTTGCCTATGCTTTTAGCGGGGGTTCAAGTGCTGCGCCACAAAGTGCAGTTGATTTTACCCGTCCTTATTACAAGATTATTAACCGGCTCAGTGCCAACTTTGCCCTGACTGCAGATATGTGTCTGGGTTTACTTGCCGGTGATATTAAACGCAAGGAAATGCTTTCTGGCCGTCTGGCTGATATTCATGCCCATCTGTTTATTGCGACGGCAATCCTGAAATTCTTTGAACATAGCAAAAAAACTGAAGCTGAACGTCTGCATGCACAATTGGCAATTGAGAAATCTTTATATACGGCTCAGGAAGCATTTTATGACCTGTTTGCGAACTTCCCGGTGGGTGTTGCTGCTGGCATGGTCAAACTTATCTGTTTCCCATTTGGCCGACCTGTCGCGAAACCATCTGACCGACTTAAACAGGAAGTCGCAAATGTCATGATGGAAGATAACGCTTTCCGGAAAGTACTGAAAAAGCATGTTTTCTATAGCACAGCGGAAGATGATGTGAATGGTCGTATGGAATCAACCTTCACCATGTTATTGGAGATTGAGCAGCTTTGGGATCGCTTTAAGAAAGCCGAAAACAAAGGTCAATTTAAAGGACTTAGTTTTGCTGATCATGTGGCTGATGCCCATGAACAAGGCTTTATTAATGAAGAAGAAGCCAATAAGTTACTGCACTATAATGCGCGTCGCTATGACAGCATGTTGACTGATGTCTTCGATCTGCATTTGCAGGAAGTATTGGAACTTGAAAATCCTCATATTTCGAAAGCAGATGCAACAGGTACCGATACTTCGATTCAAAGTGCACCTTCACATTCAACCAGTCCTTAGATAGATCTCTTATCTCAATCGGATCTTGCTTTCCAAAGTGAAGTTATTTCTTGACTTCACTTTGGATATCTCAAGTGGCTATTCAGCCACTTTTTTACGACTATTGCACGATGGTATTTAAGATATAAAACGTTAAGCTAGACCCATAATAAAATTGAGGGTCAATGATGTCACAACAAGATTATGAAAATGGCTTGAAAGTCCGTACTGAAGTGATGGGGGCAAGTTTTGTAAAACGTGCTCAGGACAATACGGTTCCTTTTACCCAACCTTTGCAGGACTGGATTAATGAACATGCCTGGGGTTCGACCTGGCAACGTGAAGGGGTTTTACCACGTAAATACCGTTCTTTAATTACTATTGCTTTTCTTACCGCGCAAAAAAGCCCAACTGAATTGAAAGGCCATGTTCGTGGCGCTTTGAATAATGGTGCAACAGTTGAAGAAATCCAGGAAGTGCTACTGCATAGCCTGCCTTACTGCGGTGCCCCTGCCACTCAGGAAGCCTTCCGTGCAGCGCTTGAAGTAATTCAGGAATATCAAGCGAATCAGCAGAATTAAGAATTGCTTAGGCTATTTAACTGGCTTATCAATAATAAAGCCGGGAATTAAAATTCCCGGCTTTTTAAATTTTAAAATGATATATCTATAGCTATAACTTCTTTAACACTGTCTTTAATATTGTTTGAAAAGATTATCCTCTTAATTCAATTTGAGTACGTTGCTCCAAGCCTTGCACCGCAGCGGAGAAATCCAGCTGGCTGGCCTGTGGCTTGGAAATCTGCTGAAACTCCTGCTGAACCAAAGACATCACCGTTAAATCCAGTTGCTGTTGCTGCACCAGTTCCAAGGCAATACCAATATCTTTCTGCAATAAATCCAGCGCAAAGGTCTTGTGAAACTCACGGCTCAGTACACGCTGTGCCATGATATTTTCCGACATGCTGCTTTTACCACTGGAATGATTAATACAGTTTAGTGCACTGTTTAAATCAACGCCCTGCCCTTTCAGCACAGTCAGCCCTTCAGCCAAGGCCCATAAGTGAGTCGCCATTAAGGTATTATTCACGGCTTTCACCGCAAAACCAGAACCGCTTTCTCCCACATATTCAATCAGGCCAGCAAAGGCATCAATGATCGGCTTGACTTGTTCAAAGGCTTGTTCATTGCCTCCGACCATCACAGTTAAAGTACCGCGTTCCGCTCCAATGGTTTGGCCAGAAACCGGTGCATCCAGATAAAAACTGCTTTGTTGCTCCAAGAGCTTCGCCAGTTTCTGTGCTGATTCCGGTACACCACTGGTACAGTCAATCCAGATTGCACCTTGTTTGGGTGGATGAGCTGCAATTAATGCTTCTACATCCTGACTGGTCGGTAAACAGGAAAAGATAAAATCTGCCTGAACCGCCTGCTCAATACCAACTGCCTGCGTTACAAAAGTTTCGGCATGCGCTACAGCTTTCTGTTCAGTACGGTTCCAGACCCACACCTGATGTCCGAGTTTTGGCAAATGGGAGGCCATATGCCAGCCCATTGCCCCGAGTCCTAAAAATGCAATTGTATGACTCAAAAAATGCTCCTCATTTTAAACGACTGGCTTAGCCTCAACTTCGGTTACAGTTTCAGCTGGTTCAGATGCTGGTAATTCTTTATCTTCACCACGGTTCAGGAATAGATTCAATAGAATTGCGGCTAAGGTTGCGGTACCAATACCCCCCAGATCAAAACCACCGATCTGCAAGCTATAGTTGCCTGTGCCCATGATCAGACAGACGGCACCAATAATCAGCGTACTGTTCTTGGTGAAATCAACACGGTTATCCACCCAGATTTTCGCACCAGCCACCGTAATCAGACCAAATACGACAATCGATGCACCACCCAATAAAGCCACTGGAATGGTACTGATCACTGCGCCAAATTTAGGCGAAAGTCCGAGTAAAATTGCGAAGATACCAGCAAAGACAAATACAGTGGTTGCATAAACTCTGGTGACTGCCATTACACCGATATTTTCGGCATAAGTGGTCATGCCTGTACCACCGACAGAAGCTGACAATGAAGTACACACCCCATCAGCAAAGAAACCGCGTCCCATATACGGTGACAGGTTTTTACCGGTCATCGCAGAGACTGCCTTAAAGTGTCCCAGATTTTCTGCAACCAAGATAATTGCCACTGGTGCAATCATTAGCATGGCATTTATTTCAAAGACCGGACTCTGGAAATTTGGCAAACCAAACCATGCTGCTTCACTGACCTTGGTAAAATCAATCGCAGGTCCGAAGCCCATCACATTGGTGAAAAGGAAATAAATCAGGTAGGAAGATAATAAGCCCAATAACAATAATAGACGGCGTACCATTCCTCGGGTAAACACAGCAATCACACTGATACAGATAATCGTGATTAAAGCCATCCACGAATCAAACTGATTCGCTGAAACACTCTTAATCGCGACGGGTGCCAGATTCAAACCGATGATCATCACGATCACGCCTGTCACTACTGGCGGCATCAGTTTTTCAATCCAGTTGGTGCCAGTTTTCATCACCAGCAGACCAATCAAGGCATAAACAATACCGCAAGCAATCGTACCGCCAAGGGCTAATCCTATATTTGGATTGGCTCCAACCCCTGAATAACCCGTCACTGCGACGACCGCACCAATAAAGGCAAAGCTTGATCCCAGATAACTAGGCAATCGACCGCCCGTGATCAGGAAAAATAAAATGGTCCCAATCCCAGTAATGAAAATCGTGAGATTGGGATCAAACCCCATTAATAAGGGTGCCAGCACGGTTGCGCCAAACATGGCAAACACATGCTGCAACCCGAGAATAATACTTTTTCCAGCAGGCAGATATTCATCTGTTTGCACGGGTGTGGTATCGAGATTGCCTTGGTAAGGCTTAAATTTTGGAAACCACGTTTCTTTTTCTTGCATCGGCTTCCCCTCCTTGATTAGGATTGAATTGAATTAGCACATTTTGTGTGGCTCACAGTAAGAACGGTTGAAGTACATCAGCGCATTGCCTTGACTCTGGCACATGGCTTTCACCTCACAGAACAGCACGTCATGACTGCCTACGGATAAACATTGGACCACCTCGCAGTCAAAACTGACTAAGGCATCTTCAAGTACAGGCGACTGGGTCACCAACGTTTTCCAGTTCCCCTGACTGAAACGCTCTGCCATTGGTGTTTTTCCACCAAACAGATTGGAAAGATGTTGTTGATGTGATGCCAGGGTATTCACACACAACACCTGATTCTTTTTAAAGGTTTCATAAACTGAAGCAGAACGGTTCAGACACACCAGCAACGTTGGTGGTGTATCCGTCACGCTGCATACGGCCGAAGCGGTAAATCCAGCCATTCCTGCCTCACCTTGCGTGGTAATGACATTGACTGCAGCCCCGAGATTGGACATGCCTTGACGGAAAATCTGCTGATCAACTTGGGTAAAGATGTCATCTGATGCGTTAGTCGCCAAAACCTTATTTAATGCTTTATTTTCTGCAACTGTCTCTGTGATGATTTTAGATAGTTTGGCATTCATGCTGTTCTCCCTACCCCAAGTCGATGTTCAGTTTCAGACCTGGGGCATCTAGTAATGAGATTGAATCAGGTGGATCGGCTTATACATGGGCAATCGAAGCAATTTCGACTAGCGCATCAGGTTTGACCAAACCTGTCTGTACGCAATACCGTGCCGGCTTATCTCCCGGGAAATACTCTGCATAAACGGCATTAATCGCCGCATAATCTGCCCAGTCTTTGACAAATACATGATTGAAAGTCACGTCATCCATGCTGCCACCGGCTTCTTCAATGACACGTTTGATGGTTTCCAAAATATGACGGGTCTGGGCTGCCGCATCACCGACATGCACAACGTTATTATTTTCATCAAAAGCCAATGTACCGGATACATACACAATATTGTCTGCCTTGGTTGCCGGTACATACGGTGCTAATGGTTTCGATGTTCCTGATGGAATAATAATTTCTTTAGGCATGCTATTTTTTCCTTAATCCTGATCTTTAATTCTTTATGCGCTTACAGCTAATTTAATTTCTTTTAGTGACTCACTTTCTTTTTGAAAGGTTTCAACAAAATTTGCGGTATCTGACACCCAGCCAAAGAAGGTCTTGATGTTATACAGACTGGCTTCATGCGCTTCGACTGGACCTGCCTGATGGCAGGCATCAGCAAGTGCCACGCCGAAATACTCTAGGAAGAAGCCATCGCGTAGCGTCGATTCCACACAAACATTAGTGGCAATCCCGACAAAGACCAGATTGCGAATACCTCGAACACGCAACATGCTGTCCAGCGCGGTATTAAAGAAACCGCTATAACGTGGCTTTTCGATCACCAGGTCTTGTGGCACTGGCTTTAACTCATCAATCAGCTCAAAATCCCAACCGCCTTTTGCTAATAATTGCCCCTGTAATTCAGGATGTTTACGCATGGTTTTTAAGGCATTCGATTTATGGAAGTTTGGAGAGTCGGCACCACCCGCTTCCTTATATTCCGCATCCCAGCCATTTTTGAAATAAATCACCTGAATACCGGCTGCATGCGCTGCATCAACTGCCTTTTTAATATTTTCAACCACTGGCTTGGTCTTTGAGACATCAAAGCCCGCCAGATCCAGATAGCCGCCTTGCGAGGTATAAGCATTCTGCATATCAATGACGATCAAAGCTGTTTGTTCTGGTGCAAGACAAATCGCTTCGGGTTCAGCTTTAAGGATTTTTCCTGTGCCGAGTTTTTCCGTAAAACCGGCTGTTACCACTGATTCACTCATGCGCTTTTCTCCAGAACCGGTTCTGTACCTTCAATGACAATATGCTCACGGCATTTCATCAGTGGCTGGATTTTTTGACCGAAATCTTCAACCCCCTGAATAAAATCATCAAAAGTCAGTAACACACCCTCAGTGCCCTTGATCTCGCCAATTTCATCCAACATTCGTGCCACATTTTCATAAGAACCTACCAGCGTACCCATATTGATATTCACTGGAGATACGCTAGAAGCCATTTGCCGGATATTGGTATCTGTGCCCGAAGTGGTATCTTTACCGCCTTGATTCATCAGCCAGTTAATCGCTTCTATGTCGGCACCATCGTTATAGTGCTGCCATTTGGCTTGAGCTTCTTCATCGGTTTCTGCCGCAATGACCATAAACAGCACATAAGTCTGTACATCACGGCCAGTCACATCTGTTTTTTCTTTCAGGCGGTCATTAATTTCTGCATAAGCTGTTGGAGTATTCAGGCCTTTGCCAAATACGAAGTTGTAGTCGGCATATTGTGCAGAAAACTCTAAACCTGCATCAGACTGACCTGCACAGATAATTTTCATATCCGCTTGTGGACGTGGGCTGACACGGCAGTCTTCCATCTGGAAATATTCGCCTTTAAAGTCTGATTTACCAGTCGCCCAAACTTCACGCAGAATCTGTACATATTCAGACAGATATTCATAGCGTTTACCAAAATAGTCGTTGCCTGGCCACATGCCCATTTGGGTATATTCAGGTGGCTGCCAGCCGGTCACGACATTCAGACCAAAACGACCATTGGAAATCGAATCAATCGTAGAAGCCATACGCGCGACAATTGCAGGTGGCATCACCAGAGTTGCGGCAGTTGCGAAAATTTTAATTTTGCTGGTGACAGCAGCAAGACCTGCCATCAGGGTGAAAGTTTCCAGATTATGTTCCCAAAATTCAGTCTTGCCACCAAAGCCACGCAGCTTGATCATAGAAAGTGCGAAATCGAAACCATAGTGCTCAGCACGCTGTACGATTTGTTTGTTTAACTCAAAAGTCGGCATGTACTGCGGTGCATTTTCAGAGAGTAACCAGCCATTATTTCCGATTGGACAGAAGACACCTATTTTCATTTTCACACCTCATTATTTTTAACACTTATTCAAATTTCTGATTCCACTTCAGGAATTTTATTTACAAGATAAACATTGCAAAGCGTGTGCCAACTATATTTAATTTATAATTATCAATTACTTAATATTTTATTTTTTGAATTTTTAGTAAAATAACCATTTTTACCTATGAGTCAATTTTGAACATATTGTTTCATTCAAGTGCACTCGTAGCAATTTTTGCATTTGCAGTTCATGCATCAATTCGAAGTGAAAACCATGCTGATGCTACAAAAATGATTGATTAGAAAAAATAAAAAACCAGACACGAGGTCTGGCTTTAAAAAAATCTTCAAACTAAGGGGAAATCAGGAATGAAAGGATCAGTTGATTCACCTGATCCGTTTCGGTCACGGTAGATGCATGTGCACCTGTATCAAGCAAACTGAGGTGACTATGCGGCAGGCATTGTTGTAATTGTTGTGATCGCTGATAAGGCACCAGAAAATCATCTTGGTTAGCAAGCAGATGCACACGAACATCTTTTAGTGCCTGACGATGTTGTGCGTTCAGTTTAAAAGCCTGCACGGCTTGTAGACGTGCCAGAACATTTTGGATCGGTGGAAAGTCTAATAACTGCTTATTTTCTGCTTCGGTTAACTGATCAATATGGGTTGAGATCCACTGCGGCGGATAAAGAAATAAAGCCTGTGCCCGCACATAAGCCTCTGGTCCGCTATTCACTAATAAGGAAGTTCGTGCCTCGAAACATTTCTGAGTATGAGCATCCAGCTCTCCCCAGGCATTTAACATGGTCAGACTGAGCAGCTTAAACTTTCTTTCAGCCTGATAGGTCGCTAGTTGCATGCCGATATGTCCGCCCAATGCATGCCCGATGAAATGAAACTCTCGAATGCCATCATTGATCAATAAATCCAGAATCTGGCCGGCCATATGGTCGATCGAATAAGACGTGGGCAATAGCTCAGAATCTGAATGACAGCCTTCCTGATCATAAGTGACTACATGAAAATGCTGCTGTAAAACTCTAATTTGAGGATTCCAGAAACTGGCATGCCCGCCCAGTCCGGATGAAAGCACCACATAAGGTGCATCTGCCTGTGCTGCAGGATGAATAAATAAAGACATAAATTTCTCATAGTTTCGTTATGAGGTAAATGCAGCAAAATATATGCCTGAACAGGATTTTTTTTGAACAATTGATAAAATTATAGCCAGTAGACATTAAAGCTATAATAAAATTCCTGCACCTCAAAGCGTACGTTATAACCAAGCTCAGTCAATTCCGCCGAAAGACCACGAATTTCTTCCAAGGGCAAATGTTTGGGAAATACCGTTAGCACAGCGGTATTGCCCAGTCGGGCATTATCTTCAATCAGTTGAGCCAAGCGAGGCTTGTACATTTCAATATTTAAATTAGCCACGTTCGATAAAATTTTGGCCTGATCTGCAGTCATAAAACTCATTGTTCTTCACTCTTTTTGATTTTTATTCAATGAAGTTAAATGATTTAATTCACATAAAATATTTTTGTTTTGTATCTAAAGTAAATCAATCGTGCATAAAAAAATCCCTCACATGGAGGGATTTTCTTAGAAAAAATTACTGACCTGGTAAAGGAATATATTGTGAAGAACTGCTTTGCGTTTTACGTTCACTAATCACCACATCCAGTGTCATGGTTTTTCCAGCGCGCTCTACTTCAATCTGAACGGTACTGTTTGGTGCCTGTAAAGCGACAAAATTAATCAGATGTGAGGCAGAAGTAATCACTTCATTATTTACTTTGATAATTTTATCACCACGCTGGATGCCAGCTTTTGCTGCTGGTCCATTTTCCAGCACTTCAGCGACCACTACACCTGATTCTTTAGGTTGCAGTACATCATTACGTTCAGTCGGTAACAGACTGATACCCAGCCAGCCACGAACGACACGGCCATCTTTCAGGATTGCATTCATCACCTGTTGACAGATTTTAGCTGGAATCGCGAAACCAATCCCCAGCGAGCCACCTGTTTGCGAGAAAATTGCTGTATTGACCCCGATCAGGTTACCAGCCACATCAATCAATGCACCACCCGAGTTGCCCGGGTTAATTGCAGCATCTGTCTGAATAAAATCTTCATAGGTATTGATGCCCAAATCAGAACGGCCTGTTGCAGAAATAATCCCCTGAGTCACGGTTTGACCGACACCGAACGGATTACCAATTGCCAGAACGACATCACCGACTTCATTGCCACTCAGCTTGAATGGCAAAACTGGCAATTGTTCAAGTTCGATCTTGATTACAGCCAAATCCGTATCCGGGTCTGTGCCCACGACTTTAGCTTCGGCACGGCGTCCATCATGCAAGGCCACTACAATCTGGTCTGCTTGTGCAATCACGTGATTATTGGTCAGGATATAACCATCAGGACGGACTATCACGCCCGAACCTAAACTGTTTTCATTTGGACTTTGACCAAACTGGTCTGGCAACTGATCACCGAAAAATTCACGGAAGACTGGATCTGTCAGTAAAGGATGCGCCTGCTGTTTTACTTTTTGTGTGGTAAAGATATTCACCACCGCAGGTGCTGCGACTTTCACGGCGGCACTATAGGAGACAACGCCTCCAGAACGCGAAGTATCAATCAACGGTTCTACTTTTTCAGCAGGCATTTTTACGCCATCCGGCGCAATCGGTGATTTAGGTTTCTGCAGCTGCTGCCACCCCAAAAATCCGATAATGACTAAAATCAGTAACACCCAAGGTAACCATGTAAAGGTGCGGCGCACTTTGCTATCCTCTAAAATATTTTAATTCGTTGATGACTAAGTAATTTGTATCCTATTGTAATGCCAAATACATAACTAAACACAAAAAAATCCACAGAGATTTGTGCTGCTTTAGTTACAATTGGACATATAAATAAGAATTGGCAAGTTCATCAACTGACAGGAATTTTATGGCGAATTTAAACGAGATTATCCGCTGGTGCGATCAGACTTTGGCATCTTCCGAATTTAAGGACTATGCACCGAATGGCTTACAAATCGAAGGCCGCGCTGAAGTCAATAAAATTTTATGTGCCGTTACTGCCTCACAAACCGCGATCGAAGCTGCGATTAAACAGGGTGCTGATTTGTTACTGGTTCACCATGGTTATTTCTGGAAAGGCGAAGCCTACCCGATTACCGGGATGCGTGGTAAACGAATTAAAAGCCTGATCCAAAATGATATTTCGCTTGTTGGTTATCACCTGCCTTTAGACAGCCATCCAACTCTGGGAAATAATATTGCGATTGCAGACCTGCTGGAACTAGAAAATTTGGAACAGCTTGATCCGAGTGAGCGCCGTCCAATTGGGAATATTGGTTATTTAAAGCAGGCCATGACGCCAGAAGGATTCAAGGCCTATGTATCAGAAAGACTTGGCTATGATGCGTTGCATTTACCTGCCGAAAAAAGCCTGATTCAAAAAGTCGGTTTCTGTACTGGGGGTGCACAGGATTATATTCATAAAGCGGCGGCACAAGACTGTGATGCTTATATTTCTGGCGAAGTCAGTGAGCGTACTTTTTATGATGCTCAGGAGCTGGATGTGCATTATTATGCCTGCGGCCACCACGCCACTGAAAAATATGGTGTACAACGTCTGGCTAAAGCTATTTCAGAACAATTTAATATTGAGTATAGTTATTTCGAATTAAACAATCCGATTTAATTTCGATTGGCAAGTACATTGGTGGCTTTATCTTTAAATTTTCAGGCTTTATTCTGTATTGTTATTTATACACAGTGCGCATTTTTGCCTAAGAATCTATTACAATAACGCCACTTATTGTCAAAACCCAGCAAAATGCAAGGAATTGAAAACATGACAACCATTACTTTACCACCATTACCATACGACTACGACGCTCTTGCTCCACACATCAGCAAAGAAACTTTAGAATACCACCACGACAAACACCACAATACATATGTGGTTAACCTGAACAACCTGATCGCTGGTACTGAGCTTGAAGGCAAAACTCTAGAAGAAATCATCAAAGCAACTGCTGGTGATTCATCTAAAGCAGGTGTATTTAACAACGCTGCGCAAGTATGGAACCACACATTCTACTGGAACTGCTTGACTAAAAACGGTGGCGGTAAAGCAACTGGCGCTTTGGCTGCAAAAATTGACGAAGCTTTCGGTTCTTACGAAAAATTCGCTGAAGAGTTCGCAACTGCTGCTGCAACTCAGTTCGGTTCAGGTTGGGCTTGGTTAGTTGCTGATGAAGTAAACGGTAACCTTTCTATCCTTAAAACTTCAAATGCTGACACTCCAATGGCACACGGTAAAATTGCTGTGTTGACAATCGATGTTTGGGAACACGCTTACTACATCGATTACCGTAACGCTCGTCCTAAATACATCTCTACTTTCCTAGAAAGCCTGGTGAACTGGGACTACGCAAACGCGAAATATGCAGGTCAACCTGCTGGTGTTGAGAAATAATTTTTATTTCCAGCTTAAAAAATCACCCTTTATGGGTGATTTTTTTATTTTTAGGCCTGAGGTGCATATTAAAAAAGCAAATGATTCATTTCTTTACAGGAATTGATTGACGGTCTTTGTTTTCCTGCCTAAAATGCGCATCAGATTCTCCAATAGCTCAGTCGGTAGAGCGACGGACTGTTAATCCGCAGGTCCCTGGTTCGAGCCCAGGTTGGAGAGCCAATCTATTCTCCCATAGCTCAGTCGGTAGAGCGACGGACTGTTAATCCGCAGGTCCCTGGTTCGAGCCCAGGTGGGAGAGCCAAGATTCCGAAAGAACCCACTCATTGCGAAGTGGGTTTTTTTATGTCTATCTTTTTGGGATTAAATATCTATATGAGTCCTGTTTGTAGTTTTAGCGACTTGCAACCCTGGCAGCGAATAATCACGCAACCCCTCTACCCTTAATCTGGGTTTACATAAACATAACATTTTGAACTACAATCATTTTTGATTATTTTTAAAACACTTGATTCAGTTTTTTTAGCTTTTTTATAAAAGTGCCTTGACCCCTTTTTAAATCTCTCTATAATCGCTTGCAGATTCTCCAATAGCTCAGTCGGTAGAGCGACGGACTGTTAATCCGCAGGTCCCTGGTTCGAGCCCAGGTTGGAGAGCCAATCTATTCTCCCATAGCTCAGTCGGTAGAGCGACGGACTGTTAATCCGCAGGTCCCTGGTTCGAGCCCAGGTGGGAGAGCCAAGATTCTGAAAAAACCCACTCATTGCGAAGTGGGTTTTTTATTCTTTTTTCTTTTATGATCCGTGTTTGATTTGAGTCAGTTTATATTCTTTGTGATTGGCTGTCTGGCAAGCTTTGCCTTAATTTGCCTGCTCTTCCCCCATCTGTTTACCCGCCAGAAGAAATTCTATCCCAAGCGTGTTATTACAGCTTTCGAAAGCAAGATGTTTACTCGCCTGAAAGATGCTTTTCCACACCATCACATTCTGGCACAGGTCGCATTTAGTGCTTTGATTACGCATGATAATATGAAAATGCGCAGTAAGTTTAACCGCAAAGTGACCGATTTTGTGGTGATGGACCGGGAATATAATGTGGTGGCGATTATAGAATTGGATGATCGCAGTCTTTTCCTAATTGACCAAAGTTGTCAAATTGATTCTTTATAGATTTTTCATTGACATAGTACATTTTTTAACCTTTAATTTATTTGACAATCGTCATGGATGGAACATTCTGTGAAAGTTAAATACCTTAAGGATTATGATCACTCAGACACTTTAGATATTGCTAGCCGTTACTGGCTAAAACAAGAAGAACAGAAGCTTAATAAGCTTACTGCACTAGTAGCCCTCTATTGCGCGTATATCGAATGTTTGAAGGGTACATCGAGTCAACACTCAATATTCAATTTAACATCGTCTGCTGCACTGGAGGATCATGTAGAGTGCTTTATAGGATTTATCTACACTGAAATAGATACAAGTAATTACAACAAATACCACTATAGCTATGAAGTTCAGTTAGTATTCAATAATCTAGCTTTATTTCTAAATAAAAGGAAAACTACAATTTTCCTTTCATTTAATACAATAAGTGAAGACGTAGAACATTGTATATTTCTATATAAAAATACTGAAAAAAATATAGAAAAAATTGAATATTATCAAGGTTGGAGCATTTGCAGCAATGATAAGAAAATTATGAATCTAAATATCAGTATTATTTACGATGCATATGGAAAAGAGTTCACACATAAATTACATCAAATAATGATAACTTATGGAAAAAAAATAATATCAACCACATTGTCAAAAAAAATTGGATATCTAGTTAGCTTATTTAGAATTTTAGTTCTAGTTTATCCAAATATTAAAAACTTACAGAGGGCAATGTCTTCAGAGTATGCATTTGAAAGCATGCTTATTATTTATAATTTATGCTTAATTGATGCAAAAATAAAAAACTATAATATTGGTCATTTTCACGGAAGATGGAGTTGTATGGTCGATATGTACAGCTTATTAGTCAACTATGGAATATTTCAAGAACCTCTCACAGAAATACTTAGGCCAATCTATAAAAATTGTACAAATAAAAATACTACAACAAATGTGATAAAAAACAATAAACAACAATTATTACATAATAAATTAGTAACACAAATTCCACTAAGCTATACAGATAGTGAGGCTAAAGAATTAATTTTTATTAAAATAATTAATGAAATTGACCATATAGTCTACTGTTCAGAATTACTCAGACAAAAAGTAAATGAAAAATATGATTATTTTATTGAATGCAGCAACAAAGGAACTATTAAAGTAAACCAAAATAATAATTTAAGAAACCCTGTACCGATAGGAACTCTAAGTAAAAATAACACATTTCGTACTTATTATGAAACTCCCTTTAAACACAAAGACATTAAGAATTATTCAAACTTTCTAGGTATATCAGGTTTTAGCAAGGAAAAAGATATCATTAAGGATGAAATTTTTTATTCAAGTTATAATACATTATATCCTTTACTTATACTATTAATTAATCAACATCCCGCGATTACTGAATCATGGCTACTGAGTTGGAAATTGTATGACAATAAGAGTAATGTAGGTCTTTTTAAAATTGGGGAATCTTGGTATAGCAAGTCTTTCAAAAAAAGAAAAGGAGTGAATCATGCTGAACAATTAATTAAGTTAAATTCTCAATCGGTAAAAATAATTGAAGACATCATAAGAATTACTAGCATAGCAAGAAATTATTTAAAATCAGAGAATAATAAAGATTATGAATACATGCTATTAGCTTCAAGAACTGCATTTACAGAACCAAAAAGAGTAAAAAAGATTGAAAATGGTACATGTACCACACTAATTAATTGCTTAAAAAATTCATATGAAATAACAAGTTATAGAAATAGTGAGATATTACTTAATAATAACGAAAGTAAACATATCTTTCAAAATTTAACCTTAACAAGGTTTAGAGCAAGTTGTGGTGTACGTGTTTACTATGAAACAATGTCTGTCAATAAAATGAGTATCGCACTAGGTCATGAGGAATATAACCCTAGTTTGATAGATTCATATTTACCAGATGCTCTATGGAAATTTTACACAAATAGATGGATACGAATATTTCAAAATGCTCTAATTTATGAATCTATGAAAGAGTCTATTTATTTATTTGAATCAGTAGACTTCACTAAAGATGAACTTGATAAATTCATAAATAATCATGCATTCAAAGACATGCCTCATCATATTGAAAAAGGATTTCATGAAATAAATATTGAAAAAAAAAATAACAACGATAAAAATAGTTATATAGGTATTTATTTAATAACAGTTCCTCTTCTACAAATTTTTCTGGCAGTTAAATACTTATTTGAGGAGACTTCTCACAATGAAAAAGACATAAAGAAACATTTAAAATGGTGGTACACAAGTGCGAATTATGTAATATCTCAGATTGAAGAATCACAAAATAATTTACAACAATGCTTGTATTTGACTAAAGACATAATAGAAATGTATAAAATAGCGAAAAACAACCCAATAAAGCATCAAATAATTGAAGGAATATTTACAAATGATCGTGAATAATGCATTAAAAGAAATTATATCCGACATTAATAAAAATATTGAAAATATGTCAATAAATGAACTTATGCTATTAAAGAATGAGATGATAAAAAACCCTAATAACTATGAATTAATTGAAAAATCTTTTGAAAAAACATCGACCATACACAATTTAAAACTATCAGATGTAAGAAATCCAGATTGGTTTTATAATAATACTAAATTTGAATCAAATATATGGATGATAAAAATAAATAAAAAAATAACAACGATCAACTTCAATAAAATAAAGATTGATAATAATATTAAACTAACAGAAAGACCAAAAATTCTAAATACCTTCAAATACTGGCTTTGCATTCAAAGCCACCCTATTTACAATAATGGTTTTTTACTCAAAAATCAAACAATAAGCATCAACTTAAGTAATATAACACACTTCATAAACTCTATTTTAATTAACTCAAAATATTTAAAATTAAGCAAGTACAATTTAGAAAAAGTCAATGAAGACTATATTGTTGACTATTTAGTCAATATAGCAAACTATGGTAAAATAAATGCATCAATAAATTATTATAATTTAGTTGCAGAGTTCCTAAGAGAAAAGATTAAGGAAATAAATTTAAATGATATATTAGAATTTGAAAAAGAATTTCCTTTTGTTAATAATCACAACCATAATGATGAACTTGACTTGACATTAGAAGAGCTAAGAAAGTCTAAATATTGGCTTTATTTTAATAAAGGTTACTCTACATATAATCCCAACAAAGTGTTAACTAATTTTTTCATTAAATGCTTTGAGAATAAAATCATTGTTTTTAACCAGCACCCCATTACTTTACATCAATTAAACTTAATTAAGGATAAATCTAATACAGAGTATTTATCTCTTCCTTGTAAGACTAGAGATGAAGAAAACTTTTCATATCAAGACATTCAATCTCAAATAAAGAACTTAAAGAAAATTGTATTTATCCACTCTCAAAATGATTGTGCCCAAATAAATATTTCAAACTTTAATACTATAGGTGTAAAACGAATAAGTAAAATAACCCCTTTAAGAGATCTGGGGCGATTTGCAACACTACCTGCTGAGGTAACTTTTAAAGCAATACATGATTCATTTGAATTTATTCATAAATATTTAGATATATTACTTGATACTATTATTAGATATTCTTTATTCATAAAGAATAAAGAAGGAGATTTCAAAGATTTCTATAACTCTCCAGATTTTCCTGACACATTAAAGAGCATAGGTATTAAAGAGTTAAAAATACCTGATGATGAAAATTTTTTTATAAATTTACGAATGAATCATGGATTTATAGATTTTTACAATATTCTTTTAGGGTCAATATTAGTTGCATTAGGTGCAATCACCGCTAGACGCATCTCTGAAATTATTGATCTACAATCATTAGATTGCTTATTGCCTAAAAATGTTGATCCATTTATAACAGAACATAAAGAGTTTGAGGTTATATTTGATAATCGAAAAAGTGGTGTTGGTGGCATTAATTTTCATCGTGAAAAGATGGCAAGACCTATACCAAGCATAATAGCAAAAATAATTTATAAACTTGAAAAGTTCAATTCAGTAATTTTAGATAATAATTTATCTAAATTATCAGATATTAATTTGGTTAATAGATATTCTTATGCTAGAAACACATGGTCAAAGTTATCTCATTCAACTTATGGTAACTTACTAAATTTATTTTGTGATTATTTTCAAACAAAAGTAATAGAATTTACCCCAAATGAATATAGAAGATATTATATACGACAGCATCAACTTAGACGTTTTTTTGCAATGATGTTTTTCTGGTCAAAAAGCTTTGATGGTTTAGATACATTACGCTACTTCCTTGGTCATACAGATATTGAACATTTATATCATTATATTACTGAACCTTTAACAGGTAGCGTTCTAAATGGCGTAAAATCTCATACAATTTCTGAAGCTTATTTAGGAAAATCAGGCCCAATTGTTAAAAACATTGAAAATTTGCGTGCAGTATTAATAAATCATTTCAATGTTGATGACTTGGAAATAATAAGCGCAAACAACTTTAAGCTGACAAATAATTTATCAAGCAAAATAAACTATCTTATAGATGAACATATAATTGACCTTCAACCTAGATTTTTTACCACCAAAGACAAAAAAAATAATACAATCCAAGAATTTGAGTTAATATTAATAATTAAGGATGATTTATGAAAAAAATTGATTCTCCTGAAGTTGAAAATTCAATTCAATCTGAAATTGACTTACTTCAACTTATAGTAAAAAAACCAAACAATTATATAAATGACAATACAATAAAATATGCTATTTCATCTCAAAAAAATATGGCTAAATACTCTAATAATGACTATGGCATTATCTCTCTATCACTAAACTCACACAAGCTTTATGTAAACAAGTATGCTAATATGACTTATAATCAGTTTAATGAATTGAGAATAAAAGCATTATTTTCAATCAGTAAAATCCCTGCAACCAAAAAGAATAAAATTGAAGAATTAAAAGCAGAGAATAACAACTTAAAAATCAATAACTTAATCCTTATAAAGATCATATATGATCTAAAGTCAACAATTTCAAATTTAGCTTTAAAAACCAATAGCAAATATACAATTGATGAAATAAATAATAAACTAAAACAATTTGAAAAATTATTAAACCATGCTAATGAGGTTTATTTTCATGAAGAATAAAAAACTATATTCAATGGTTATTAATTTTTCACTACCAAATTATATCTCCACATCCAAACAAGATATAAAATTTTACAATCTTGATGCCTTACCCTTTTTATTATTCCCTAATGGAATCCCATGCTATGAAGCTAATTCATATCTTATTTATAAATTAAAATTTGGTTATTCTGAAAACTATAATGGTGGCACATATAGAATATTTGCCAATCATTTGAGTCATTTTATCAGATTTACTTTTTATTGTAAGGAAATTGAAAATTTCTCTCAATTTGATGATAATTTATTTTCTGATTTTATGGATTATTTACAAGATGATCCTCTTGTTCGTTCGAATAATCAAATTATAAACATTGCTTATCAAATTATAGATTTTCTTTTTTTCATTGGGGAGCTTTATAATATTAATAATTTTATTGGAATTGGTAAAAATAATAAAATAAATTTAAGTAATAAAAATAAGAATGTTTATAGAGATAATAACAAAAAAAACTCTAACCCTAATTATTTTCATTATTCATTTCCTCCTCCTTCACCTAAACGAAAACGCTATCCTGTTTCCCTCGATGATTACAATAAGCTTCTGAATCATATAAATAACTCTGACATTGAGCCCCTAAGACATAGAAACTTATGTCTTCTCCAAGCACTTGAAAATACAGGTGGTAGAAGATCTGAAGTCTGCTCTATATCCATGAATTCTTTAAGATCAGCTTTAAAGACTGATTCAATCTCACCTTTGCTAGAAATTATAAATTTAAAAAATAATCGTTTAACAAAGACACGGGAAATTCCTGTTTCAAGAACTTTTTTACTGAATTTACGCTTTTATGTTCAATACTATAGAAATCCGATACTTCAAAAAAAAGGCATTAATCATGATTATATTTTTATTTCCCACACATCTGGTCATCCCTTACAACCAGATACATTAACTACTTATATGAATAATTGGTCCAAAGATGCCAATCTTTCCTCAAAAGTCTGTGCCCACATGTTCCGTCATAGATTTATTACAGAAAAATTTAAATCTTTAATTTTAGAACATGAATTATCGAATAGCGATGAATTTCGTAAACTGCTATTAAATACTTATCGATTAAAACAAATTATGCTTGAATGGACTGGTCACAGATCTATTACATCTTTAGATACATATATAAATTTAGCTTTTGATGAGCTTTCTGAAATCGATGAATTAAAAGAAAGAATTCTTGCAACCCCTTCTAATCATGTGATTAACACACACATCAATTTTTTAGAAAACTCTTTAAATAATAATCTTCCGATTGATCCTATTATATTACGCGAACTTATTGATCAACTTAAAAAATAAAACAAACTCTTAAATAAAGTTAATTACTTAATTTAATATTACATAACAGGTTCATTATATATAAACTATTCTTGTACAAACCTGCCAATATACCTTTATTTTACAATAGCTTTCTCAAATGAATTGGCCTATACCTAAACTGGTAATCCTCCCATAAATAACCGAAGTTAAAAGTAGAGGTTAAGCAGCCATTAGAGGTGGCTTTCCTTTGTTAGCTAGATGTGGTCTTTCATGGTTGTAATGCCACAACCAGTTTGTTGCATAATCT
>NZ_VPED01000029.1:0-45444 GCF_013417335.1 Acinetobacter sp. YH16031 | reverse complement strand
ATGAGGCATGTTCCGCGTCCTTGCAATACTGTGTTTACATACAGTCTATCGCTTAGCGGAAAGTTCTTTTACCCTCAGCCGAAATGCCTGCCGTTGCTAGACATTGCCAGCCAGTGCCCGTCACTCCCACTCTATTGATGTGTGCTTAAAAAACAGGAGGGTTTAACTTGGTAAACTATACATACTCATTAGGAGTTTACCATGAGCAAGAAACAGAAGACTTACACCGCAGAATTTAAAGCTGAAGCCATAAAAGCCATTGAAGAGAACCAAGGTAATGTATCGGAATCCGCTAGACAACTTGGCATTTCAATGCAAACCCTTTCGAACTGGAATAACAAAGCAAAGGCTGGAACTTTAGCAGGCACAAAACAGTATTCGCCCGATCTAAACGCCTTACTCGAAGAAAATAAGAAGCTTAAACAACAGCTCAAAACAGCTGAAATGGAACGTGAATTTTTAAAAAAGGCAGCAGCGTACTTTGCCAAAGAAAGTCAGTGAGGTACGCCTATATGAAATCGCAAAGCCACTTATTTCCGATTATTTTAATGGCTCGATTACTTCGTGTATCCGTTTCTCGCTTTTATGATTGGCTAAAGCGAGGCATGAGTAAAAGATCAATTCAGCGAAATCAGCAGACAATTTTGGTCAAAATAGCCCATGAAGAAACCAAACAAAGCTATGGCTATGTTCGATTAACCAAGCATTTACAAGCGCAAGGTATCAAAATAAGTACGTATGCTGTGCGCCAAATAAAAAAATCAAATCAGTTGTATTGTAAGCGCCATAAGCGTTTCAAAAGAACCACGAACAGTGATCACAACCGTTCTATTTATGACAATTTACTCAAGCAACAGTTTTCAATGACGAAGCCTAATCTTGCGTGGTCGAGTGACATTACCTACATTTGGACGGCTGAGGGCTGGTTGTACTTGGCAGCTGTCAAAGATCTTTACACGAAACAGGTTGTTGGCTATAGCTTAAATGAGCGCATGACAGCCAAGCTTGTTTGTGATGCATTGAATATGGCTATTCGCAATCAGAAACCTGCTAAAGATCTCATTGTACATTCAGATAGAGGCAGCCAATATTGCAGTAATGAATATCGAAACTTACTTGAGAAATTTGATTTTCAGGGTTCAATGAGCAAAAAAGGCGACTGCTTTGATAATGCACCGATAGAGAGTTTCTGGGGCATACTCAAAAATGAACTAGTCCATCATCGCAACTACAAAACAAGGGAAGAAGCCAAAGCGGATATTACAAAATATATAGAGTTATTTTATAATCAGCGAAGAATTCAAAAAGGCTTGGATTTTAAGACACCAAATCAAATGGCAGAAGACTTTTATCGGTTAGCTGCCTAGAATCTCCCAAGTGAAAGTCTCCTGCTAATTCAGCACACATCACTACTCTGGTAGTGCTTAAAGAAAATAGCCCTTCATGTGGTAGTTCAATGATTTACGATGGTCAATTTAATGGGAATAAGATCTATGGCAATGGAGTTACCTCCGCTTTGCTTAAACGTCATAATATAAAAGTCATTTCAGAAGAAACTTTTTGGCAACTTTTACCCTAGTTCCTCCGCTTTTATTTAAAATCTTCATGCAACTCCAACCACGCCCCCCTTTGCAATATCAAGTCTCTTCGGTATTTAGAGATATAGTGAGGTAATAATCTAAGAAGCATATCCATTACTTCCACATCAGTTAAAAAGTAGTGGTTCAATTTTATGCTGTAATTCTTTAACAATTTTAGCAAGCTGATCATGTAAAACTAACCAACATTGCTCATGACCTTGCCCAATATATTCATCTATTATGAGTTGCAAAATGTCTTGATCTATCTGACTTAAGAATTCTAAAAACCATGTCGCAGCAACATCCTTGGCAACTATTGTTTTATGATCTAATGTATAAGCTATACGGCATAGCGCTAAAATTTGATTACATTCATCCTGATCGTCTTTCCAATGAGCAATAATTTGTGGATAAGTTTTTTGCATGGCAAATATTAATTGTTCATAGCTAATTGGATTTAACCAATCGCAAATATCAGGTCCAAAGATAGTAATGTTATGTAATTGGGCAGTTTTAAGTAAAATACTAATATCTGGATCAGATTGACTATAAAGTAATTCACCTTTGAGTAATTCTTCTCTCAACCACTCGCCATATTGTAGCTGATATGTATATGGATGATTTTTATTGGTAATACTCCCTTTTTCTAATATCGTAATTTCTAAGGCACGCGCTGTAGCATGACCAATCGGAACAGATATATTTAGAAAATTCTGCGCTAATTGTTTTCTTTCCTGATCGGTAATTTCACGTTCAATAATAACTAAAATATCAAGATCACTTTTATGTTTTAAACCACCATCAACATACGAACCATATAAATAAATAGCATAAAGCTTATCTTTAAAATTTTTTTGTAAAAGCTGTTTTACACTTTCAACTTGGCGACACTCTTCATCATTTAAGCTTTGCATATGATTTTTAATTTAAAAAAATAAGTAATGAATTCATAGAGCATTATACAGAATAAGTGTAAATAATTTAATCAATTAGTAAATAACATACTATTTTTACAATATATTTACTTTCAATATAGAGTTTAATACATAAAACTCTATCAATCAAAAAAAGCTTGAAACAACATCTGAATAGTAAGAGTCATTTCCTCCTCACTTAGAGATGGATCCGGAAATTTGAACAACTCCTATAAGTGATACTCTGCTCCTCAAATGATGTTATAAACATCAATATATGGAGTATTTTATGGCACGTAGACCAAGAAGAAATCATTCAAACGACTTTAAGGCTAAGGTAGCACTTGCTGCGATCAAAGCAGAAAAAACACTTGCTGAATTGAGTTCTGAGTTTGATGTTCATCAAAACCAAATTATTGACTGGAAAAATCAATTGATCTCAGCTTCCTCACAAGCTTTCGATCAATCAAAAGCTCCATCAGAACCTCCCATTGATCTTAAAAAGTTACATGCAAAAATCGGTGAGCAGGCATTAGAAATTGATTTTTTAGAAGGTGTGTTGAAGAAACTGGGCCGCTTCAACCACAAAAGTTAATCGATCACTCACTTCAGATTTCAGTATCTAAACAAGCTAAGTTACTGAAAGTCTCTCGTGGTTGTTATTATTATCGCCCAAAACCTGTTAGCTCATCAGATCTGAAGCTGATGCGATGTATTGATGAATTACATATGCAATATCCTTTTGCAGGCAGTCGTATGATGCGTGATTTGTTGAATCGTCAAGGGCATCATATAGGACGACGTCATACACGTACTTTAATGAAGAAAATGGGTATTCAGGCGTTATATTGCAAACCAAATTTAAGCCAGGCTAATCAAGCTCACCGTAAATATCCATATCTGCTCAAAGGATTGGCTATTCAGCGCAGTAATCAAGTGTGGTCTACGGATATAACGTATATCCCTATGGCAAAAGGCTTTGTTTATTTATGTGCTGTGATTGATTGGCATAGCCGCAAGGTACTTGCGCATAGGGTATCGATTAGTATGGAGGTGGATTTTTGTATTTCGGCTTTAAATGAAGCGATTGAAAAATATGGATCACCTGAAATATTGAATACAGACCAAGGCAGTCAGTTCACCAGTGATGCATTTATTGATGTATTGAAATCAAATGGCATTCAAATCAGTATGGATGGTAAAGGTCGATGGGTAGATAATGTGATGGTTGAACGATTATGGCGGAGCGTTAAATATGAAGAGGTGTATCTCAAAGCTTATAGCAGTGTCACAGATGCGAAAAAGCAATTGAGTGCATATTTTGAGTTTTATAATCTGAAACGACCTCATTCGAGTCTAGACAAAATGACACCAAATGAGTTTTACTATGATCAGCTACCCCAACAAAACAAGGTGGCTTAACTAGAGCGGAATATCACTTATAAATACGCTTTTAGTTGTTCAAACAAGTGGAACCACCTCTGTTTGTAATGATATTTTATAAAATTCAATATTAGATCTGCAGAGAAAAACTTATCAAACTAAGTATTGGCTAGTCTTTTTCTTCGAAAAACTTATCAAACGAAGTATTAAGTTAATCTTTTTCTTCAACTTCTTCCTTAAACTCAAACAAATCATTCATCGTACAGTTAAAGTACTTACACAACTTATCGGCGACTGGTAATTCAATACGTACAGCACGGTCATAATACATACTTGTGAGCGTGTTGCGATTGATACCTGTTGCATGCACCACTTCACTTAATTTTAAAATTTTTCTATCGCCCATGAGGCTAGATAACTTACAAGTAATCATATTTAAATTAATTTACAAAAAATAACTTGCTGTGGGTTATTTGAAGTTGTTGACTGAGTAATACTTTGCTAAAATTAACCTACAGCAGGTTATTACAACTTATAGAAAGTATATTTTATCCATTTCAACTAAATTATAACTTTTTAAATATAAGGATTGAACCTGCATTAGATTATTTTGTGGAGATGACCGCCGTGTTACCAAATGAGTTATTGATCAGCCAGCAAGCTCGTGACTTAGGAAATCAATTAATTAAAGAAATGAACATCAATAGAAGTTATGGAATGGCTAATTTTCTTGGAGTAAATACTTGCTATGATAATCATCAGGCTGTACTTATTTGGACATTTCAACTGCTTGAAAGGGAACCTGCCTTAAATGAATTAGCAGAAATTAAAAAATATTTTCTTTTAATCTTTCCAGATAGTGTTTATCAATTAGCCTAAGTTGTTTTTAAAATTAATTTATTAAATAAAAAGCACTAAATCAAAGAAAGCTTTATTTAAAAATACCTATTAATTCAAAAACATACCATTTACTGAATATATGAAGCATAGGTTCCTGCTCTATCACTCACTCGTACTAAAATTACATCGCTCTTTTTACTGATACTAAACAATTTATGTCCACGCCACGTTCTGCGGCTTCGAGGGCTAGTTTTTGTTGAACCACTGAGAACAAGGACAACAAACTGCCTACTATATTTTCCCGGAGAGTGGTGTAGGAACTTTTTCATTATTGCTAATCATATCAGCGACAACATCAGCAACGAGCTCCTCTATTCCTGAGAATGCTTTAGACTGATCCGCATCAAGCCAAGACAATGATGGAAACTCAGCACATCATTCGTTTAAGACCTATTTTAATGACGGCACTGGTCGCAAGTTTAGGTTTTATTCCAATGGCGTTAAACACTGGAATTGGTGCAGAAGTACAACGACCACTAGCAACAGTTGTTATCGGCGGTATTGTATCTTCTACAATTTTAACTTTGTTTGTATTGCCTATTTTATATCAATGGGCGCATGGCTCTGAGAGTAGCAAACAGCAATCCGACGAAATTTAAAATCAAAAAAAGCAGCTTAATTACTAGGTTATGCCTAATTAAGCTGCTTTTAATATTGTATGCCCAACATTTTATTGATAAAGCTTACTGCGCTTCATCCCGACAATTTTCATTTAAAAACTCAAACTCTATCGTTGTATGCGATAAATGATAGGAAGATAATTTAGCTGCAACTTCTTGTTTAAGCCTAATTAATTCTTTAACGTCAAAGTTGTCACTCAGCTCAAGGTGCGCTGTTAAAACGTGACTTTCACCATCTAGTGACCAAAAGTGCATGTGGTGGATACCATTAACTTCAGGAAATTCCATTAGTGATAGTTTAATACGCTTTTGAGTCTCTTTATCGGGTGCAGCTTGAAGAAATAAAACGAGTGTTGATTTCAGGTTTTTGAAAACATTAAACAAGATGAACAGCGTGAACCCTATTGATAAAAGGGGATCTAATATCGGCAGTTCAGCGAACAACAGTACGATAGAGACTATAAGAACGGCAACCCATCCAAGTACATCTTCAAGAAGGTGCCATGTCAGCACTTTCTCATTTAATGTTTCACCCGCTTTTAATTTTAATACAGCATATCCGTTAACGGCAACGCCGAGTATCGCTAGCCCTAACATCCCCTCGACTACAGGCATTTCAGGATTGGACAGCTTTGGAATTGCTTCAAATAAAATCCAAATTGAGCCAATGATTAAAACAATACTGTTTATCAATGCGCCAAAGAGAGTAAGTCTACGATAACCATAACTAAACTTATCTGATGCTTCTTTATCTGAAAAACGACTTAAAATCCACGCAAAACCTATTGAAAGACTATCACCAAGATCGTGAACTGCATCTGCCATTATCGCCGTACTGTTAGTGAGCCAACCACCTATAAATTCGATAATAGTGAATGTCACATTAAGGAAAAATGCCCAACCAATACGGTCATCTTTACCATGTTGATGACTATGATTATGGTTGTGCATTTTGTACCTCTAGTACTTTTCTATTTCTTAGTTTTGATACATTCATATTAATCAAGTGACGTATCAAGCGTTGATATATCCAGCGTTTGAACCCCGACAAGTTAGTCCCTTTTTCGAAATAGAACTCATCAGGGGAATCATAAAGCCCAAAGTCATCATGAATACCTTCTTTTTGAATATAGGTATTTTCTCCACGCCAATCTGTATCTGGTGATGAAAAGCACTTTGTTGCAACACCATAACCACAAAAATCATCTTTTACAAACTGATAAGCGGCACCAATTTTGTTGAAGTTATCCAAGTTTTTCCACCTACGTTGATCGATCAAGGATTGGATATCTTTGTGTTCAAAATTAACGATATTCGTATTGTTTAAATATTTCTCAGTCATTTTTTATATATCCTTTTCGTTGCATACTTATACTATAGACTCTATAGTAACTATAGAGTCAAATGTCTGGGGGAAATTGATGAAAATAGGCGAATTGTCAAAAAAATCGGGCTGTTCAATACAAACGATTAGATATTATGAAAGAGAAGGATTACTGTTAAATCCAAATCGTTCAGAAGGTAATTTCAGGCTGTATGATAGCAAAGCACTTAAACAATTGGAATTCGTAAAGCATTGTCGCAGCCTAGATATATCACTCAATGATATTAAACGTCTTATCGAATTAAAAAATAAGCCAGAAGAAAGCTGCTCTAGCGTTAATGCATTAATTGATCAGCAACTTGCACTAGTGAATAAACGCATGAAAGAATTAAGGGCGCTTAAAGCTGAATTACAACAAATGGCTAGTGCTTGTGGTTCGAACAACCCAACATACTCATTATATTCTGCTGACCATGTAACACGGCAAGTATATTGTTTACTATCCATTTGAAACCCCATAATGTTTTAAGTCTATGTATAAAAGTACGATTTTCACTTAGCAGTACTTAAATAATCACCCCACCACTGCATCATTTCAGTCCGCTGGGCTAAATAGTCAGCGTGATTATAGCTGGCACGGGTACGGTTCTTATCAATATGTGAAAGTTGTGCCTCAATCCAGTTATCCTGGAACAAACCTGAGTCATTCAAAATGGTACTAAAAGTGGAACGTAGTCCATGAGAGGATAATTGATGTTTTCCATAGCCCATCTTACGTATAGCCATATTTAATGTATTAAAATGAATCGGTTGATTATGTTTCCGTGGGCTAGCAAAAATGTACTTTTCACCGTATGACCATTGCATGACGTCTTTTAAAATATCTAAAGCCTGATCTGAAAGTGGAACTAAGAAGTCGGGAATCTCATGGCCTAATATGACTTTTCGTCGAAACTGTTTAATATGCAAGGCAGGTATTTTCCAGACTTTTTCATTTAAATCAAAATGATGAGGCTCAGCCAATAACAATTCAGCCCCTCGCACGCCAGTATGTAATTTGAACAGCAGTGCTTTTTTAATAATCGGATGGGCATCCAATTTTTGTAATTTATACTTAAAATCAGATATATCCTCCGCTTTCAAATACGGATAATTTTTCTTGATTTTACTGTTAATGGCGATTTTATTTAAACCATGCGCGATGTTGAATTCACAATAACCCATCGCTACAGCGTAGTCATAAATTTGGTTCAAATAACTACAAGCTTTCTTGACAGGTTCTTTTACTTGGCGTCCCTCTATTTTTTTGATTACTGAAACCAGGTCATAACGCTTGATGTTTTGAAAAGGTAGATCCTGAAGGTCTGGATAAATATCTTGCTGTAAGCATCTTTCTGCTAACTGTAGTACACCACAGCGGGGTAGATCGTTGAAGGCATTTTTCAGTTTGAACTGTAACCACTCCTCCCCGACCTTACCAAAGGTGATGACATTAGAGGCAGTATCTTGTTCAAAACAGAAATCATTGTCTTTAAAGTCATCTCTGACTTGTCGTGCCTTTTTCAGCGATAAATCAGGATAACGACCTAACTGAATGCGTCGACGTTTTTTAGTTTGTGGATCTGTATAGCGATAGCACCAAGATTTTCTTCCACTCGGCTCAATCTTCAGGCTAAGCCCATCTTCATCGGATAAAAAACTGGTTTTTTCCTTACAATGAGCTTGGCGAACTTTAATTTCAGTAAGACTCATGGAATTTAAATGAAACCTAACAATGGGTTGATTGGATCAATTATATCAAAATAGAACGCTTTATGTATGATGCGTACACTACGCATCATATATATTTGTAATATATTGTTTTATATATTTAATATTTTAAGTATTTGTATTTTAGTAACCATTATAAGTACCACCTCTTCTTTAAGTTCCCAACAACTCACTTTTTCTGTCATCAATGTTAAATAAGTCTTGTGCTTTAAATTCTTAGATGACCTCCTCTACCCTTTATTATCATTTTTATAAAAGTAACTATATGTACTCATTAAAATTTGTAGAGCTCAAAAACAAAAAAGACCGCTATATAGCAGTCTTTTAACTTAATTAAATAATAATTAATTCATTTTCATCATAAGTGCATAAGCATCACGTTTGTTTTGACGCAATGATTCTATCTCGGACTTCGTCAGCTGTTTTACGAGAGTAATTAACTATAACTAAAAATATAGACAAATATTTGCATAAGTTCTCATTTTGTCTATGTCGATTCAGTAGTGGCAAGGTGGGTATTTATTAGAGATTTAAATGATTATCTTTTGTATTTTAGGTGAGTGTCTTGGTATATTAGCATCCATATCTATTGATTATCCAATCCCTTAACCTAGGCATGACTTTGTGAAATTAACACGCATCCACCATTGTAAAAACTTGAATGTGCAAAAGTACAAACAGCTTGAGAAACAAGCTGTTTTACTTGGTCGTATTCGTAGCGAGGTGTGGGCTAAATATGGTGCTATTTCAGGTTTGAATATCAGTGACAGAGCTATTCGTGATGCGTGGATGAAAGAAAGTCGTGACTTTGGTGTTTCTGCAAATGCGTGGAAAGAAACGCTACGTGATTGCATAGGTGATATTAAAGCCTATCGAGAAGCATCAAAAGACAAAGTAAAGCAGGCGATCCGAAAACGCACCTCCTGTAATAATGAACAAAAAAGACTATACACCTTGCTTAAAAAAGATGAATGGATGACTGATAATTTCCTCCATCGTCAAATGCGTAATCACTTTAAGCATGGTGTTAATCACACACATAATCAAATTATTGTTCGTGCGGATATGTGTAAAACCTTTGAGTTAAATGGTCAATGTTGGCTTAAAGTACCAAGCCTAATCCCTCGACAAACCATTAAAATCCCATTAAATACGACTGTTGATTTTGCGCCACAAGGCACACTTAGAATCATTCTAAAAAACGGTAATGTTGAAGTTCACTCAACTTATGATGCAGTTGAAACACAGGATTGTGGTCAGGAAACCGTAGGTGTTGATAAAGGGTACTCAGAAGCTTTTGTGGACTCTGATGGCGATGTATATGGGAGTGGTCTAGGCAAGCTGATCTCAAGTGAATCAGATTATTTAAATCAAAAGTACAAGCACAGAAACAAGCTCAGAGCGATTGCTAAAGCTAAACCACACAAGAAACAGAAAATTGAGTTAAATAATCTAGGTCGAAAAAAACTAGATAAGCGACAAGATACTCAAAAAGCAAAGCTCAAAACATTAATATTTACAGCAACTCACAAGTTGGTTGATAAAGCCAAAGTGATTGTTGCGGAAGATTTAACATCCCCAATTCAAAGTAAACGCAACTATGGCAAAAACACCAATAGACGCTTAAATACATGGGCTAAAGGTTTGTTAGCTAATGCCCTAACTTCTATATCTCACCGTAGAGGTTCTACGGTGCATCTAGTCAATTCTGCATATACTTCGCAAAGTGATTCTTTCTTGCATGGCCTTTTAATAGGTACACGTAAGGGAGATCGTTTTCACCGTTTCAATGGGGAAGTTGTGCAAGCTGATTGGAATGCTGCGAGAAACGTGCTTGCAAGATTAAACGACAATGAGATAAGTCGTTATACGCCTTACAAAACTGTAAAGCGTATATTGCAAGAACGGACTGACCGCTACAAGTCGGAACTGACCGACTCAGGCTCTAGTTACACGCTTGGCAACAAGACATTAACAGAGTGCGAATTAGTCCTTGAGTATGTTTGAATACATTTTAAGGAACAGTAGGATAAAAACATGCACTTATTTAAATTAACTGACGAACAACTCGCACAAATTCTTATCCCGAAACGATTTGTACCACCTACTCCACCTGAACATGAAGGCAAGAATATGGTCTATGTATTTGATAGTGAGGATAAGTTTGAACTGACTTATGATGAGCTGGTGGAAATCATTAGCAAAGCTAGAATGGCTGGTCCGAAGTTGATACCTGTCTTAGGCACCGTGAATTAAATTGTGCAGTGTTCGCACGCCACTTGAAACATAACTTGATTGGAAATGAATTTGGGCTGAGAAAAATTCAGTTCAAATTTAACCTGACGGGCACACTAAAAAATGGGTAATTGTCAGATCGAGTTTGGACTACAACACTTTAGCTCATCGATTTACCATACCGCTAATCTTCACACCATTTTCGTAAATCCAGCGATCAAACTGTGATACTACATTCCGCTTATTAATCCAAGTCAGCATGGTGCTTTTCATAAAGGCAGTTTACTTATAAACAGGGAAATTTCTAAACAATTCCCCTTTAACATGCTTAGGCTATTTGATCCAGAGTTCATCTTTTTGCATCATTTTTAACATTAAATTAAATATAACCAGCGGAGTAACATTTTTTTTGTTAGAGCCGACAACTCTTTGAAAACTAAATTTAACGGTTCGCTCAGGAGCATCCAAATTAACTGGGTAGTTTTGTTTTTCTAAATACAGATGATCTCCTAACATTGGCTCTATACCAGTAATAAAATTAACAATTTGTTGCTCATCACCTTTCATTCGGCATTGAAAATGTAGAAAATTCTTACGCAGTTTTCCAAATAATAATAATATTTTAAGCGCCTTAACCATGTTCTTTTCTTTCAGTGCATCTTGCTGCCTATCATCTTTATAATGAAAATCAAGGAGAGGAATTATTTCATCTGGACGAGTCAGTTTTTTAGCCTTTTCGTAAAGTTCATCAAACCAACTCTCTTCTAAATTCTTACTATAAACATAATTCGTTTTTAAATTAAATTTTTGGCGATCCATCCATTTAGTGCTCATCCATTGACATCGTTGCATCCATTCTTGAGCTTGGGTATCTTCGCTTAATCGACCTTCTCTAAAACTTATCAAACGTTGAAAAGGTGTCAGAGTACTCTTCTCTATACTAAACTTCTTTTCTTGTCGGCCAGCCATCGTAACTGGCTGTGTTTGCTGATAAGAATTAAACCATTTCTGCTGCTGAGTATAACGATTTAGGTTTATGTAGTCTGTACTTGACTTCACTGGACTAAAACACTGTTCTAATACTTTTTTTGAAATGATACACGGCGAATTATAAATTCGATCGACTGCTAATAAATCCAAAACATGAAGGTAATTTGAAGCCGTTTGCTCAATACTGCTATGCCCCATCCAAGAGGCGAGCACCTGCCATTTATGTTGAATAATCTCTTCTTGAGCACGTGCTTTCATACCAAACAATAAATCCCTCATCTTTTTTGCTTTTACCCAAGGACAATCTGTGTAGGTCTTGATCATTTCTTTTGAACCGAGCAAAGTTATTGCTAGATAGTTAGCAGCACTGTGGCGTAATGTATGAAAACTAAAGCCATGATGCATACCTAATATTTGACTAAACAAATCTACTGTAATTTTGCTGATACATTGATCAGTTAATACACGATGATTCACACTAAAAAGTAGATCATCCTGCTGATTAACCAAATATTGCTCATAACGATGTTGTATGTAACGTTGTACTACTAAAAACTCATGTTCTGACAATGCAATTTTCAATGGTATTTGACGATTCGCACTTCGCGTTTTCAGACGGCGATATGAATTGTC
Organism: Acinetobacter sp. YH16031; assembly: GCF_013417335.1. Classification (NCBI taxonomy): domain Bacteria; kingdom Pseudomonadati; phylum Pseudomonadota; class Gammaproteobacteria; order Moraxellales; family Moraxellaceae; genus Acinetobacter; species Acinetobacter sp. YH16031. The sequence goes on along the minus strand of NZ_VPED01000029.1, from coordinate 33,095 downwards.
TTGGATATGAAGCGTGATATTATTAAAAACTGTATTTTCTTTTTCTTTATAAAGTAGCTCTGGGCAAATAATATCTTGTATTTTAAGACAACGAACTTCATTTAATCGAAGTCCAGTTCTATAACTTAGTAAATACATCAGCTTTAAACAACTCAGATGATCGACCCACTCTGATGCCGTTGGCTCTTGACTTAAATTTTCTAGTTTTTCCAATAATTTGCCAAATAGCAAAGGACTCACTAGCCGTGCATTGCAAATTTGTAAATGCTTAAAACTTGAATTCTGTAACACCAATACCCCTGGAGCATCATAATTCTCTATACAGAATTGATGAAAATCTTTTAGGCGACCAAAACGGTATTCTGCGCTTTGGTGCATCTTACGAGAGGTTTTTCCTTTCACCGAATCTCGTTGAACTGCTTTTTCATCACGTTCACTGCTGTATTTCAATAGCTGCCGATATAAATCCTCATAGTCATCTATGGATTGTTGCTTTAAATCTAATTTATTGAGCCAAATCTCAAATATAAATTCTTTGCCAAACGATCCTAAGTAGCTTTCAATAGTTGATAATTGAAGCCCTCGTTTTTTTAAATGCATTAACCAGTGAATTAAGCGTAGTTGAGCATCAATTAAAGACTTTTCCTCCGTATTAGCATCAACTATCTTCTCCTCTAACACCCTTCTAGTTTCTTGCCAAAAACGTAGCGTGCGTTCTTCTTTATTCCTCTTTTTATCTAAACGCTCAACTTTTTGACCTTTACGTTTCTTTTGACCAAACAACATCAACTCATACGGAATCGTTTGTAATTTGCTTTGAACAGTCGGAACTTCAGGAAGTAACTGCTCTTGTTCAAAATGAATAGGGCGATTATCTGGTTCTGTGACTTGATTGTAATCATTATTCCACAGCAATCTAAATTCGGATGGCCTTAAAGCAACAGTATTAATCTCTTGCTGAAGCACATTACTCAAAAATATATCTATGCTGAGGTTTGGATTAAATTCGAGTACCATTTGCACATCATTAAATGCACGAAATCCACGGCGTTTAATTTGATATTGCAGATCCCCAAGACTTTTTTTCCTGCCTATCTTACTCAAGCTTTCTAAAATACAATCTTCAACTGAATGTTGCAGACAAAATTCTTTCTGAGCAGCTTTCAACTTTTTTAAATATTGCAAAATGAACTGCGCATATGGGTTAAAAAAAACATGTTTCCATTGGTACAACTTTCCCTGTTCTACATCGTTGCCATATTGAGAGTTTTCAACACGATAATGTAGTAACAATGGATTAGTGATTTTTTTGTAGTCCGAATGGTATAACCGAAAACAATTCAGATCTGTACCAAGCTCAATGGCCTCCTGCAATTGCTTCTGAATAGCAATCAAATGCTGTTCATCTGCACAGCCTGAAATATATATAAAACTTAAGCATAAATTTCCCCATAAGTACTTTGGTTCATTCCAATATTCAAATGAATCTTGCCAATACTGCCTTAATTCCTTAAGTACATGGATATGTAGATGCCCCTGTTCTAACCGTGACTCTGTACTCTCAATTTTTCTAGGCAGTACGATCCGTTTAGTATGTGGATTTAGCTTAATTCTGTATGATTTTTTATCTACATTCTGGTTGAATTGCTTCCTTCTTTTATTAAATTCATCTTCAGTAAATTGCATCAGTTTTGATTGTTCGTCTCGGCTCAACTTTTGACTCAAACAATCAACACTATCTTTAATGTCATGCCATTTTTCAGCGATCTGCTGATCAAGTTTTTGCTGCATTTCTTTCGTCAATACTTCAGGTGGAGAAGGCTGTCTATCTAGCGACTTTTTCACCATTTTATGAATATCAACAAATAGATCATCTAGTTGTGGTTTTATTAGTTCTTTGATTTTTTGCATACAACTATTTTCGCTCTAAGTGTTTAATCGATAAAGATTTGACATTATCTTGCAATTGCTGGCGGGCTTGCTGTACATAGACATTCGGGATAAGTGAAGAATGCGGATGAAAAGCCTCTCGGTCACGTTGGTCATGACCATACAGGGCCTGAATTAAGTGAAAAGCTAATGCTGGTTTACCCTCTTGCTGCTCATGCATCAAAAAGTTCATGTCAAAATGACGTAACCAATTCGAATACATATTCTTTGGAAAGACTCCTTGCATATATGAATTCACCCATTTTCTCGATAAAGGGATTAACTTAATTTTCCTGCTCTGCCATTCTTTGACAGTTATCGGCAAGATATCTTTACTAAAAATGACCTTACCAAAAAGATCATTTACAGTTATCTTCTTCTTTGCAAAGACTTGTCTAAAAAATGAACCGTACGCTTCAATAATTTGTTCTAAAAAGGCAGTGTAATTTTGCAGTGTTTTTATGAAAAAATCAGATAAAGGGATAAAACGACCATCTTTTCTTGCTTTACTATTTTTTTTATCATTCACATATAAAAGCTTGAGCTCAACACAATAATCATCCAAATTCCCCAACAGGTTTTTTTTAGGCCGACTTGCCAAACTCAACAAACTGATATGCCACATCCAACACGCATATGCATTAAGTTGATTAATAATGTGCTTATCTTCTTGGATGTTTTCGTGACAATGTCTATGTAAAATATGGAATTGCTCTTTCACAAAATTGGGTTCAAGTGCCAGTTGGCTCCCTATCCTTCCTATAGATAATGCAGATTGCACTTTGAATTGTTGTTGCAATATTTTTAGTTCAGCCGTGTCTTCAGTAAAATGTGTGGAATGTGGTGTAAGTGCTTTTTCTAAAAAGGCTAGATATGTGCTACTGAGTTGAGTTTTCGGTAGCCCGCCATAATAGATACCAGGCATGTGATGCTGACTATCCCGCCCAGCAATTACATGAGCAAGATATTCATTATATGTTTCATAATATATATGAAAATATAATTGAGCCTGCAGTTTTTCTACAGTGATCGAACCTACAAACCGATTATCAAGCCAATTCTTAAGTTTCGTATTAATGTGTGTTGATGAAATTAGTGGATTCGATGCTTGTTCTATATAGTCAAACCAAGCAGAAGGTAAATGTAGTTGATGTGTCATCACTTCATTCCACCGCACATGATTTAAGCTCTTAATCTTCTGCTCTGTAATTTTAAGATTTAATTTGAGTAAATATTCGCGACGTCTACTTGAACCATTCTGGATCAAAATTCCATCTTGAATAAGCTCGTTAAAATCCATCAGTGCGACGGGTGATAATCCCGTCAAAAGTGACAATAAACATGCTGCAGCGATTGCAGCATCCCTCCAGTGCCCGGATAACTCGGTTCTCAACACATAAACAATTTGCTTCAGTATATCTGGCGCCAAATAATGTGGATTTGTAACAAAAGGAGCATGACGGCGCTGGCGATGCCGCATTAGATGCGTCGCATTATCGCTGAGTATATAATTTAAATTTTTAGACTTTTCATCTTCTGAATAAAACTCCATTTCAGGATCTAATAGATCAACTTCACCCTCTTCATCTTTGTGAAGAGCGGCATCATAAATACTAATCTTTGCGTTATGTCCAATATCTACTTGCTTACCCGTTTTAATTTCACGAAATTTTTTGAGTTCATTTTTCGTCGGCCATTGCAAAACTTTGCTTTTTTTTGACTTACGCTGACGATGAACTACACGACGATCATCTAGTCTTTTAAAAATTATTAATAGAGCCGATAAATACTCTATGACTTGTACTTGTTCGAAATCTTTAATATTAAAAAGTTGATTACGATCCTCTTTTTTCAAATTACGTTCGTACGTGACATAACAATTTAGCAGCTTACTACATTCATGAAATAATTCAGCATGATTAGAATCCAGCACATATCGTGAGACATAGCGTAATAGGTCACAAACATGTTTTTGCTTATTCTCAGCTTTATCAATTTTTGCAAATTCTTGATACTGCCGATATGTTAAAAAACTCGCTTGTAGAATCAAATAACGTTGCGATGACAGCTCTTGTGTATTACTAGAATCTGGACATGCAAAAAAACTCACAGCAGCTAAAAAAGAATACTTACCGATCTGTCTGGAGCCTGATATATAGCTATAAATTTGTTGTGCTAATTTGTATAGAGCGTAGACATCTTTATACAAATCATCTGATAGATCGACAAATTGTGTATTTACAATATCATCACGTAATAGACAATAATCTTGTTGATATTTTTCTGCTAAATCTAAGAATTGCTCTTGTGTTTCAATGTTTGGCATATTCATTTTCGCTTAATATTTTTATCACGTTGCATTGTTTAAATTCATTGTGATCAGAACGATTTGGTAAAAGTTGATCCTTTATTGAATTCTTTGTTAGCTTAAAAAATCTTGCAAAAAATTTAGCATCCAGTTCTTTCTGAGCTTTTCTTTCAAAGCACAAGTGTTGTTGTGATTTTTCGATAAAATCATCAAGATTATGTATCAACTGTAAGATTGCAACATAATTAGAATGCACACGTAAGCCTGGCTCCGTTTGCATCAATAGCAAGATTTTTTGCCAAATTTTCACATAGATTATTTTGAACTTTGCTTGTACTACTACTTTCTGACTCTGTTTAATCTTTTTGATTTTCAGTAGTTCTGAGTTAATTTTTACTATCTCAAGTTGAACATTTTTTCGGTCAAAGCAAAAGGGCATGATAAATTGCCCCATAAAAATTTCTATATTTTTTACCAAATAGTCAAATCTTAACATTTTTATCGATTTAAAAAATGAGCATATCTTTGTATATGAAACTTCATTTAATTTATCAACTAAATTTTCTCAAAATTACAATTCTCAACAAATACATACGGTTTGCTTATCTATGACGGTCTAAATTTTAAGAATTCTTCCACTTTTTTTTAGTTTTCTGTTATTACATGAAACAATACCGTTGTATTACATTTTAGAAATGCTGTGTATGCAGCATTGATCAAAAAGATTCTCTGCTATACTTACTTCACGTGTAGCATCAATGGAGTTTCGAAATGCTCAGAACCACTGAACAGAAAAGAAAATATATTCAAGCGACACGTTCGCAAAACTATCAAGCCAGCCTAAAGCTTGAAGGCATTACAACGACAGCTCAAACAACTCAACAAAGTAAAGCTGAAATCTTGCAAAAATATAAGAAGTATTCGCAACCCGAATCTTAGTCAGGTGCATGTATGGATAAATATGGGGAAATGGGTGACAGCCTGTATTGTTACCCTGGCACAAATATCCTAAAGAACAAACTCAATATTCGTGATGAACAAATTTTAGAACAAGCTGAACTAGAACTGTCTGGATTGGCAAGTAACTTAATTGAATATGCTGAACCACCTTACGACTTACAATACTTAAAATCAATTCATGCGCAGCTCTTTGGCGACTTATACGACTGGGCAGGAAAGTTAAGACAAATCGATATTTCCAAAGGTGACACCCGTTTTTGTAATTTTTCCCGTATTGAAATTGAAACCAATAAACTACTCAAACCGCTTCAAGAAAAAAAATACTTTCAAGGCTTAGCACCACAACAACTGATTCCTCAACTTGCCGACTTGTATTGTGAGCTTAATGTCATACACCCATTCCGTGAAGGTAATGGACGTACACAACGGATTTTCTTTGAGCATCTGATTGCTCATTGTGGTTATGGTATTGATTGGTCTCGCATTGACTCTCAACAACAATGGATTCAAGCCAATATTGAAGGTTTTTATGGTAATTTAAATCCATTAATTAAGATTTTTGAAATATGCTTTATTCAAAATACCTAAAATTTAAGTAGTCGAAGCCCACAATCCTTAATGAGCCATCATCTTTGCTTCAATCCACTGATTAATTTCCCAAATAAACCAACAATCACGATTCTTAGAAATCTTAATACTCTTCGGGTAATTTAGGATCGTAATATTCAGATTACTTATCCAGAATTGAATAGATCGTTAACTTAGATAGACTTTTAAGCAATGTAACTTGCCGCATGTTTATCAACATATGTCTCAAAAAAGTCTGCCCATACATAGATTTATGGTGTTTAGTGCTTAAATTTCAGATTAATCTTCGTCTGATGACCTGAATGGATGTTACAGATTACATGCAGGTGAATTACTCTGTGGCTGTATCATGGCTTTTGTGCAATCCAATCCATTTGATCCGAATGTTCTCTTTTGCAATAAAGCAGCCTCTTCTGCTTTTCCTGAACCAACGAACTATGTCATTGATTTGATTCAACCGACAACAGTGATGCTGAATCAAATCTCCAAAGAAGGGATTAAATGCAAGAAATGTGGTAAGAAAAAGATAGGGGATGGAAGTTATTATCCGTCTAATTGGAACCAGCCCATGAGTCGAGATCAGTTGAGTAAGAATCATTTTAAATGAATAAGAGAAGGATGGCTTACCTCACTTCTCCGAATAACAATGCTATGCTTTTCAACCAAGGTTATAAATTGGCAACTACATTTCATTCTTCTTCATGCTGGTCCTATAGCCTGTAGACAATTACTACATCATTTGCATTCAATGCTCAATACAGCCTGTCAGCAGAACCGCAGCGATACTTTTTTTCGTGCATACATGTAGTGTTTAAATCCATTCATTTTTCAATGATCCTCTGCCGTTTATCACATTTATGGTCGATCTTTAACCTTGTGAAAAATGCACATACCGATCCCTTCAAACTGTCAAATTTATGTATGCATGACATTTAAAGAAAATTATCTGATCAATTTTTTTAGGTAAAATTCATCAAGAAAAAAGTTATTATTATTCATAACATCACCAATAACCACATAAAAACAATAATTTAATAAATTATTCTTCCAATTTTTTTATATTTAGTGTTATTACCTCTAAATCCATGTTTACCACCTTCTATTACATAAGTAATTTAGAAGTATCCACGATATAAATTGCTTGCCCTCACACCTCTCCCCTCTCACGCCCAAAAAATTTATACTGAAAGGCAGATTAAGCCCGTTCGAGTTACATATAGCCGCATGCTATATTGAAAGCATTAAGAAAATATCCTCAATATTTATAGGATTTTTAAAGTATGAACTAATTTTCGAAGAACCCTTTCTAAGTAATGTGACCTATTAGGAAAAATGAAAATACTGAAATCTCCGTATCAACAATCAGTCAAAGTACATCCTGATGATTTTCTGTAACCGATACCCAAGGACTATACCTACCCTTCTGATGTGCTGTGCAACAAAGCCCTCCTTAGCCACACTATAGCTATAGATTAATTCCATTATTTTGTGATTTAATTAAATTATTCATTCTTAAGACCCAATTTAATGGATTTATATTTCACTAAACCAGAAGAAGTTGTGACTCTTTTAGGTGAGCGTTTACGTAAGCAACGACTCTTTCTGGAGATGTCTCAAGCTGAGGTAGCAGCACGCGCTGGTGTCGGCGTGAATACAGTTTCGAATCTTGAAGCGGGACGAAATGTATCTGTTGAAAATTTAGTCCGTATTGCAATGGTCTTGGGTCGATTAAACGAACTTCAGGAACTATTTAAACCTCAGCTTAACAGTGTGAATGACATTCTTCGCTATGAGAGTCAAAGTAAGCGCCACCGTATTAAGAGGAAGGGATAATGCTCAATAGACTTAATGTTTATTACAACGGTTGGGGCGAATCATGGTTATGGGGAACGCTGATTAGTTCAACAGCCACGACAGGTAGACCCACCATTGCTTTTGAATATAGTCCAGAAGCAATACAGCAAGGTGTTGAGCTCTCTTCTTACTTGCTGCCTTTAAAAGGTCTACCATTCAGACAAGGTTTTCCTACTCATCAAATGGGACTCCCAGGTCCAGTCTATGACGCTTTACCAGATGGTTGGGGCATGATGTTGATGGATCGATATTTCAAAAAAATTGGCTTAAATTCAGCACGAATTGGACCTTTGGAGCGTCTGACCTATATTAGTAGTCACGCAATGGGTGCCCTCTCCTTTGAACCTTGTGTTGCTGACATGCAAACCTCAGAAAATATCCCTTTACAACAACTGGCCCAGGAAGTTCAAGAAGTACTCAAAGGTGAAGGTGGTGAATTTCTACAGCATTTATTGGTCATGGGTGGCTCCCCTCAAGGTGCCAGACCAAAAGCGTTGGTTTACCGAGATCCTGTCAATTTAGAGTTTTCGACTCAAGATTCTGATCAACATGAAGCCTGGCTGATTAAGTTTCCTGCTCAGCAAGAGCATCCTGAAGTCTGCGCCATTGAAGCCGTCTATGCAGAATGTTTGCGACTTTGTGCAATTGAGACTCCAGATACCCATTTCTTTAATTTGCCCAATGGTTTAACGGCTTTTGCTTCTAAACGATTCGATCGTCAAAATGGTATGCGGATTCCAATGCAGAGTTTGGCTGCATATACAGGAGCAGACTATAAAGTTCCAGGTAGCCTAGACTATCGCAATTTTCTCCGGGCAACCTTGATGTGTACGCAAGATGTACGAGAAAGATTGCATGCTTTTAAACGTGCTGTGTTTAATGTGCTTTTCAATAATCGGGATGACCATACTAAGAACTTTTCATTTCTCATGGAGAAAAATGGTCAATGGAAATTGGCTCCAGCCTATGATGTGACCTTCTGCGAGGGTCCAGGTGGTTATCATCAAATGGACATTATGGGAGAAGCGCTCAATATTTCCCGAAATGACATACATAAACTCGGTACTTCAGAAGCTAATCTGACTACTCTAGAAGTCGATGAGATCATCTTGACCATGCGTGAAATTGCACTTCAATTTAGTCAAATTGCGCAGCGCCTGTATCCCCATCAAATTCGAGAATCTACCCTACAGATGATTCAATCACGGATTCAACAGAATATTGATTTTTTAACTGAAACCTAAGCGTAAATATAAACTAAGCGCCAACCATCAACTGCAAATAGACTTTGATATAGTTAGTCGCTACATAATCTGTAGAACCTGTGAATTAGCTCTCTTTATAATCACGAATATTAGATGGATCACCGCCAAGATATATTCTGCAAACGTGAAATCACTACATCCAGATCGAAAATCACTAAGAAAAAACTGTCACCAAAAAAAGGTCTGCACTATGGATAGATGCAGACCAAACTCTGGATAACTACCAGCACGAGAAATATGTCGCAATTTTGCATAGACATGAATTTGATAAAATCAGCCCAGAAAGCCAGAAATTCATAAAAACTATTTCATCAATCCCCTATAACTTAATCACGTTCATGGTCGATCTTAAATCTTGTGAAAAGTACTCATGCTGACCTAGCCAAACTGTAAAACTCATGTATTCATAGCCTTTAAATGAATCTTTCAATCGGTATATTTAAGGTAAAAACTAGTAATCAGAAGTTATTATCACCCCCATATAAAACAAGGATCAACTTAAAAACAATAACTTAGTAAATTATTCTTCCATTTTTTTTATATTTAGTGTTATTTACTGTAGTCATTAGAACACTCTTCTTTGGAATACTCTGAAGAAAACTGTAAGGTTGTAAACAGACCAAGTTACAGCGAGTAACTGATTCAGAAAAAGGCTGGTTGTATGGTGAAAGTTTAGAGTTACTGTTCTAATGTTTTAAACAAATGTTTTGTTAAAAAGGAGCAACATATGAAATTTCACATCGCTAATATGACTTGTGGTGGTTGTGCACGCGGCATTACTACCGCAATTAAAGAGCTCGACTCGAATGCCTCACTCGATATTGATTTACAAAACCGTATTATTGAAATCAACACAACGGTGAGTCAGGATCAAGTCATTGCCACTCTCAGTGAGCGTGGATTTACAGCTGATCCTGCTTAATCTCTGTTAGAGTAACAGTGGGAATTCCTTACCACTTTTACTCTCTTATTTTCCTCATCGTACAGATAAAACCTGTACTTGCTTGAAATAAAAGTAATCCCTGAATTCCACCTAATCTTGGTTCGAGCTGATCTTCGCATATAGAACTCAGCATATCTAAATGATAGAGATCGTATATGAGTACCGAAATGACTGATACGCCACACTACAGTGAAACATTAGAGATTGAGGGGATGACATGTGCTTCTTGTGTAGGCCGTGTGGAAAAAGCTTTAAAATCTGTTGAGGGTGTTGAATCGGCTCATGTAAATCTGGCTACCGAAAAAGCAGTCATTTATGCGCATCAACCACTTGATCGCGCTACTTTAATTAAAGCCGTAGAAAAAGCAGGCTACGAAGGGCTTTGTTGCATAAATATGTAAGCATCTGATTTAAATAAATTTAATTTTGGATCAAAAAACAATCAAAACTTTTAAAATCATATAGTTATGAAATCTTTGTGCAACAAAGCCCTGAATCCATAAGAGTTCCGATCAGCAGTGGTCTCCGCGATGGGTTCCAAAGCCAGCAGATGGAGCGCCTGCATGGCCCGGCATTTCATCGTGGGTATCCCGAGAGGTCTCATCTTGCCATTTTTCTTCGGAATAAGGACTCTCCGAAGCGGAAGGGGCGTGTAACCTCGCCTCTTCAACGACATCATCGCACCGGTCTTGGCCTTGGGTGTATTCCAAGTCACCTTGTCGACCCCAGCCGTGTTTTTGCCTTTGTTTTCAGACACTCGTTTGACGGCCAATGCTTTGCCACTAAACGAGTGAGTCAGCAGCCATTGCAAAGCTTTCGCCTTGTTATGCCTGCCGTCTTGTACCGCCTTCACAATACGCGCTTGCAGCCCTCTGACATGACGCTGTACAGCAATCCAATCGATGCTGTCCCACGATGTGCTGGAAGGTGCACACGCTGATACTGCTGCATTCATTTGCTCTCCCTCCATTAAAAGGGTTCTACACACTCTCTTGTGATGAGAGACCATAAGGACGTCAGCCCGCTTTCGCGTGGGGTAATGTTTCAACCTCTATCCAACCCATTACAGACTGGCATTCGCTTTTTCCTCGTTCCTTCGCCCGCATCACCATGGGCAGTTTTTGCAAACTGCTTTCCCAATGGGAGTAATACGGGATTTCCACGTTCCGCTTACTGAAGTACATCGGCTTAGGTGCCTGCTATCGACCGGGAGGCGTATGGGTCACGAATGCGTAGTCGAAAGACGCAATTCCCACCTCCATTACCGTTTTGGTTCGAGCGTATCAGCCATTTCCGCTCGTTCAACTTGACGATCGTTACGCAGATTCACATGTGTTCACCATACCGATTATCTAGCCCTTGTCCGGCTATGGCTGCCAGAAGGGTACGCCTCTCACGATTGATACCCCGCACCTTGCGGTGCCTCGTTACATTGTCGAAGGCGCTCTTTATTCAGCCTTCTAGATTCACCCGGTGACACGGGTGGTTCCCGCAGGGGGAACAACTTCATTAAGCGACTTCGTGTCGCACCTCGACCCAATTATTGCAAATCGGTAGATTGCCATCATCCAGATAGCGGCTTAAAGCTGGCCAACGCTTCAGAGTGTAATTGATGGCCTTGGCGGTGGGAGAACTCGATGGCACTGTCAGATGATGTTGGTTGAGCCATTCATATAGTTGTTGCATCACTGGTTGACTATGCTGTTGTCGGTATTCGCGGCGGTCTTCCGCTGTACCATCGGTCTTTTTCCTGAGCTCTGCTTCTATCGCATACAGTTTCTGAATCAGCACTAATGCCTGTTCAGCGACCTGACTTTTCCCAGTTACATGCAGTTCATGGAATTTACGACGTGCATGCGCCATGCAGCCCACCTCAATGACATCGCCTGATTTAAAGCGTGCTTTATAACCACTGTAATCATCACAGACTAGATAGCCCTGCCAGCCTTTCAAGAACTCTTCAGCATGCTGGCCTGAACGACTATCCTGAAAGTCATAGATCACCGCCTGAACTGGATTGTACTGTGTAGTGGCATAGGCCCAGACATAACCTTTCTTCGGTTTTTTATTATTCTCACCCATCCGCATGATGGTGACCGGTGTTTCATCTGCATGCAGCACCTGCTGTTGTAGTACCACCTCTTTTAAGGCATTGGCCAGAGGTTCCAGTTCTACACCGCAGCGACCTATCCAGTCAGATAAAGTTGATCTAGAAAGTTCGATTCCCGCCCGCTGATAGATCAGACATTGACGGTACAGCGGCAAATGATCGGCATACTTCGATACCAGCACATGGCTGAGCAATTCAGGTGAAGCAATGCCTTTATCAATCACATAGGCGGGCATCGCTTGCTGAGTCAGAGTGTCACACTGATCACAGACCCATTTACCACGCACATGCTGTTCCTTATAGAACTGTGCCGGTCTGAAATGCAGTTTTTCACTGACATCTTCGCCGATACGACGGAGTTGGCAGCCACAAGCACATTGGGTTGATGCAGGTTCATGCTCAATACGGATGGTGTGTAGATGATCTGGCAGTGGTCGACGTTTAGGTTTATTGGTTTTGGCTTTCTGTGTCGCTGCATTAGTTTTATCTGCATTTAGCCGTTCCAGTTCTAGATCAACCGCGGCAATATCTTCTTCAACCGCTTCATCCCACAGATGGATTTGTTTTGCCGTTAAGTGTTCATTCTTTTGGGCGAATTTGTGCTTTTTAAACAGCGCCAGTTCATGCTCGTATTTTTGATTGAGAATAGAAAGATGTTGAACTTTAGAATCTAATTGCTGGTTTGATTGTGCTAGAGACTGATGCTGCATCGCCAACTGCCGGGTAAATTCCAGCAGTTGTTCATGGGTCAGTTGGCTTAAGTCAGGCAGCGTATTCATGACCGCAGTATGCCTGAGGTCATGAAGAGAATGAAATAGAACGTTTGGAGAATAGCAGAATAGCCGAGCTTGGTTTAGAGCATTGTTACCACTTGCTGTCGTCCAATGCGCTGCCAGGGCAAACCCTGGATTAATGCCTGTAACTGTTCCGGGTTGAGGACCACGGTTTCACCTTGGTGAACTTGAGCCCAGTGGAATTTTCCCTGTTCCAGCCGCCTGGCACACAGCCAGATGCCCAGTCCATCATGTACCAGCACTTTCATACGATGACCACGTTTATTACAGAACAGGTAGGCGCAATGCGGTTTGATGTAGCCAAAGGCTCTCACCACCTGAGCCATGGTCGTATCCATACCTGCACGCATGTCCATGGGCTGGGTAGAGAGCCAAATTTCATTGATACGGATCATGTTGCCAGTGCCTTGAGTAATTCTGCCAAGGCAGGTATTTCTGATGTCTGCCATTTTAGCTGAATATCATTATTCGTATGAGGCACGGTGATACACAACGTGATCCTCTCATCAATAGGTTGGCTGATTGCAGCAGTGTAAGGCAAAGCAATAAATGCTGGATTCACATGAGTAGGATCCTGCACGGCACCATCATGATGGCTGAAGATCCTGATCCAACGACTGACAAGGTTGGCATTAATACTATGTTGCAGTGCGACCGAAGCGATCGAGGTATTAGGATTTTTGCAGGCATTGACAATACTGAATTTGAATTCTTTGCTGTATGTTCTGCGTTTTTTAGCAACAGGAGGTGTTGCTGAATATATATCCATGTTCATAGATTAAGTCCCCACTTGTTTTTAGGTGGGAACTAAATTAAGGCTTATAGGATCGCTTGGTAAGGCTGTGTTAGCTGGATGCTTACTTTCTTTTACCTTAATAACGTATTTTTTTAACGGCAGCATACCTTTTGAAACACCACCAAATTATTTATGTTCCACCAGCACATATACTTCCCTATCGAAAAATCTGATAAGAATTGATTATTTTGATACAAAACCTGAAAACTGGGAGTGCTTATATGGACATATATAATATTTCCGGATAAATATAAAACTACTCCACAAGAAGAAAGGCAGAATTTAATCTCAGTCCGAAGTAACAGTACTCTCAAAGACCAAATGTAAAGAAGCATACTTAAGAAAATAAATTTCAATAATGCATGAGGATGTAATTAGTTTCAGGGTGCTAAGAAAGTGTAGCAACTTGCTACACTTTTTCGCTTTTTTGAATCAGCTGTTTTAAGAAATCTTCTAATTGTAAGAGACTGGCTTCGTCAATTTCCGAGATATTCAGAGAAACCTTAAGCTGTTTTTGATTCAGTTTGATATTCCCCGCAATCTTACCGGCATATTCAATTTTTCTGACCACGGATGTTGTGGTCAGTTTTTCTGGATTCTGACTCAATAGTTTTTCAGCATAAGTAGTAACTTTGCTTTGCTCGAGTTTTTTGTCTTTTAATTTTTCCCAAGCTCCGAGTAAGGCCACTTCGGCTTCAGAGAGTTGTTCAAGATGATCCGATAGAAATTTTTTGAATGCAGTTGCAGCAGTACGGCCTAGCAAGCCTGGTTCCACATCAAGGTCATTTAAAATTGCTTGCGGCAGTTTTTCGTATGCTAAATACTTGTACATATCTTCGCGATTTAAACCCAGTGAATTGGCTAAACGTTGCTTGTTTTTCTTTAATTTCTCATCAAGTGAGTTCAGGCCAATAAAAATCTCATAATCTGTCAGATCCTGACGCTTTAAATTCTCTGCCAGGGTTAACAAAGATGCTTCTACATTATTTGCATCAATTATAATGGCTTCAATCACAGACTTTCCGAGTAATTGATGTGCCCGTAAGCGTCGCTCGCCTGCAATCAGTTCATATTTCAGATTATCCAGTTTACGCACTGTAATGGGCTGCAAAAGGCCGATTTCATTAATAGAATCCGCCAGTTCTTTTAACTGTGACTCTTCAAATATTTTACGCGGCTGGTTTGGACTTCGGCTGATATCCTCAATAGGGACATTACGTCTAAACTCTTTCGGCTCTTTAATATTGTCTTTCTGTGCTTGCTGATGTTTTTCTGTATTCTGTTTCAGTTTCTGAGCTAAAAGCTCTTTGGTGCTTGCCATAATGCTCTCAGGTTTTAATTTTCACTACAATTTCATTGGCAAGGCTTTCAAAAGCCTTACGTACTTTTGAATTTTTTTCTACTTTCAAAAGTGGTTGTTGCAGAATCGCTGCTTGATTGACTTTAGTACTTTGAGGAATTGTGGTTTCTAAAATTTTACCTACCTGTTTCAAGGCTTCATCCCGAATCAGCTTACAGACATTCTGACGTTCATCATGCTTAATTAGTAAAGCGCCTAAAAGCTCTAAATCTGGATTAATACGTTTGATTTTTTCAAGATGATTTAAAAGATCTGTTACCCCATACAATCCATATTGTGATCCTGATTCGATAGGGATAATGACATGTGTTGAAGATGCCAAGGCATTGCTTGTTAATAATTTAAGGCTAGGTGGACAGTCGATCAATATAAAATCATAAAGATCTTTTAATAGTTTTAACTTGATATTTAACTCTTCAGAAGGACGGGGAGCTTCTTCTTTTAGTTGATCTTCAGTTTTTCCTAAATTTAAGGAACCATAAATTAATGATACTTTTTCAAAGTTCGTTTCTTCTTGTAATGCATCTGCCAACAACGAAATATCGCCCACTAGTAATTCTGCTGTAGTGACAGCAATTTCGCTTGGATGTTGGATCCCAATGTGTAAACTTGCGTTTGCTTGAGGATCTAAATCAATGACTAAAACTTTGTAGCCAAGATTGGCAAGTTCTGAGGCTAGGTGTACAACAGTCGTTGTTTTGCCACATCCGCCTTTATGGTTAGCAACAGTAATAATTTTTGCAGACATGCGTGTCAGATGCTTCCTTATTTCAATGTTTAGTAATATAAATAACTTTCATTCATCTTACTATAGTTTTTAAATTTATAAATCCTATTTATTCAGCTGTAAAACAACTTAAAAAATAAATTTTTAACTAAGCTAGCTTAATTAAAAATTAGAATAATTAGTTATTTAGCTAATTAATAATTAGGATCATATTTTTATTATATAAAACAAGTGCTTGTAACTTTAAAAGTGGAAGGTTTGTCACTATAAAGTGGAAGGTTTGTCACTATAAAGTGGAAGGTCTGTCACCGTAAAGTGGAAGGTCTGTCACTATAAAGTGGAAGGTTTGTCACTATAAAGTGGAAGGTCTGTCACTAGGGTGGAAGGTTTGTCACTACTATTTTTATAACTGCTATTTTTATTTAAAAATAATTTAAAAAACAAATATTTAAGCTGTTAATAAAGTCTCATAACTAAGCTTTAAAGGTGGAAAGATTGTCACTGTATCTTCTTAACCTGTGGATAATCTGTTTTTATTGGATATTTCCTGATGATTATATGTGCAGTTATACCTTTTAAATCTAACAAAAAGGTGGAAGCCTTGTCACATCAGGGTTTTTATCTGACTTAACCTAACTAGACCTGAATGAAAAAAGTAAAAATAGACCTTCTGAACTGTAATTTCGAGACTAAAGGTGGAAGGTCTGTCATCATGGGGTGGAAAGATTATAATTAATTCCACTTTAAGTGCAGGAAATCGGCTAAAATGCTTCTTTTTGATGACAAACTTTCCACTTTTAGAATATTGTGGTGAAAGTCTTGAAAGTTTTTCCACTTTTGTATATAAAAACTAAGTTAAATTATAAATATCACGGTTATGACAGAATCTGAACCATTGCAAGAAGAATCGAATTATATTCCTTACTGTATAGGCAACATTCGCCATAATGGCGTTGTCAGTACCAGTAACCGTTTAATTCGCCCAATCGAATTATCAGCCAATGAATATAAGGCACTTTTATATGCAATGGCGGTTGCGAATTATAGTGAGAAAAATAGGGTAGATGGTGAAATTACCGAACAAACTTATATTTATTTGTATAAGGATGATTTGGCAGATTTACTAGGATTAAATAAACGTAATTCAATTAATGTTGCAATAGATCGGATTTATAAAGAGCTTTCATCCCGGGTAGCTCATTTTATTATTGAGGAGCCAGCTGATAATGGTAAGAGAAAGACTAAAAAAGTACATTCTGTCGTTCCCATTATCCGTGAGTTAAGATGGGAAGATGATTCTAAAAATGCGATTCAGATTCGTTTTACCAGTGAGGTGTTGCCGTATTTCACTCAACTGGCTGGGGGTAATTTTACTACCTATCAGCTAAAACATCTTTTTGCCCTAGATTCTGTTGCCAGTATGAGTCTTTATACTTATTTCATTAAAAACGAATTTAAGTACGCCAATCAAAAGAGTTATGAAGTGCCATTACTTTTAGAAAACTTGAAAGCACTGATTGATATTAATGAAACCAAATATGATCGCTGGGTAGATTTTAGACGCTATGTATTAGACAAAATAGTGGCAGAAATTAACGAAAATACAGATCTACAGTTAGAGTATGAAACCGTTAAGAAAGGCCGTCCAATTGTAGGTGTGAATTTTAAACTGCATCATCGGATTGCTGATAAGGCACTGGATGAATTTGCAGTGATTGAAAAAATCTATCTTGATGTTCCATTTGAAGACAATGCATCCGTAAAAGAATTAGGGGCTAAATTCGATATGAATGTACGTTCTTGGTATATTTTTAATAATGATGAAAATTATCAGCAGTTCAAGAAGTGGTTTAAAAAAGTAGGATGCCTCACTGACTCTCAAGCAAATATTGTCATTAATGACACTTTATTCCAAATGGATTTTGCTGAAATTGGTATGGGGTTGAATGACTTTAAACGAAATATGAAGCATAAACTTAAAAGTAATCCGGAATTCGTCCATAGTATTCGTGAAAGACTGAATGATATTTTTGGTAAAGAGTTGATCTAGCGAAAAGTGTAGCAACTTGCTACACTTTTTAGATATATGTTCGTAAAGAATACAAGTGGTAAGGACCTTAGGATAAAAACGACTCTGTTGCATAAAGTGTGAAAATTGAGACTGAACCGTACCGGGTTTGTCGGAGACCAACTTTCTTGAGAGAATGTTCCAATGACAAAACCAAAATATACCCCTGAAATCAGAGAAAGAGCGGTTCAATTATTGATTGAATCTGAAAAAGATTATCCTTCTACTTGGGCTGCAATCACAGCTATTGCACCTAAGATTGGTTGTACTCCTGAAACATTGCGTGTTTGGTATTTAAAGCATATGGATCAACTAAATCCTGCCAAAGTACAACAGATATCTGACCAAGAAAAAATGAAGCAAATGGAACGTGAAATTAAAGAATTAAAACGTGCCAATGAAATTCTACGTAAAGCAGCCGCTTTTTTCGCCCAGGCGGAGCTCGACCGCCCACACAAATAATGGTGGATTTTATCCAGAACAATAAAGATCGATATGGTGTTGAAGCGATTTGTAGAATTTTACCGATTGCAGCTTCGACCTATTATCGGGCTTTAGATCTCGTTGATAACCCAGAACATCGAGCGAAACGTGCTCTGCATGATTTATATCATGCAGAGCAAATCAAACGTATTTGGAAAGAAAGTTTAGGTCGATATGGTGTGCGTAAGGTCTGGCAACAATTGAAACGTGAAGGTTATGTTATCGCACGTTGTACAGTTGCTCGATTGATGCAGAAGCTAGGTATACAAGGTGTTTGGCGTGGTAAGAATAAACAAACCACCCGTAGCCGAGATGATCAAAAACGAGCAGATGACTTAGTAAAACGCAATTTTAATGCAGATCATCCTGACCCTTGCGAAGCAATGCTTCTCAGGTCGCTGACTTCACGTATATTCAAACTCATTCAGGCTGGGTCTATACCGCCTTTATTATTGATGTGTTCTCGCGAGCAATTGTTGGATGGAAAGTATCAACACGTATGAATACAGATATGGTGCTCGATGCACTGGAGCAAGCATTGCATGATCGAGGCATGCCAAAGAACGTGATTCATCATAGTGACAGAGGCGTGCAATATCTTTCCATTCGTTATACCAATCGTTTAGAAGCAGCAAATTTACGAGCATCAGTCGGTACGACCGGTGATTCATACGATAATGCTTTGGCTGAAACGGTGAATGGCTTATACAAAACAGAGGTGATTGAATATTTAAAAGCGGATTGGCAAGGTTTAGCAGATGTACAACTTGCGACACTAAACTGGGTAGATTGGTTCAATAAAGAGCGTGTACACAGTGCACTGGGTGGCTTTGTTGCATAAATATGTAAGCATCTGATTTAAATAGATTTAATTTTAGATCAAAAAATAATCAAAACTTTTAAAATCATATAGTTATGAAATCTTTGTGCAACAAA
Organism: Acinetobacter sp. YH16031; assembly: GCF_013417335.1. Taxonomy (NCBI): domain Bacteria; kingdom Pseudomonadati; phylum Pseudomonadota; class Gammaproteobacteria; order Moraxellales; family Moraxellaceae; genus Acinetobacter; species Acinetobacter sp. YH16031. The sequence continues at coordinate 13,974 of NZ_VPED01000029.1, read as the reverse complement.
GCCGTTGCAGGTGGAAAACAACACAGCGCTGGTGAGTTATTTTACGAACCGACCATTATTGCCGATGTAACTGCAGAGATGGATGTTGCAACTCAAGAAACTTTTGGACCATTAGCTGCAATTTTTAAGTTCGAAACTGAGCAACAAGCAATTGAGATGGCCAATGCCACAGAATTTGGTTTAGCTGCTTACTGCTACACACAAGATTTAGGTCGTGCGTGGCGCATGAGTGAACAACTCGAGTACGGTATGGTTGGAATTAATAAAGGCTTGATTTCAAATGAGGTTGCACCGTTTGGTGGAATTAAACAGTCAGGTTTAGGGCGCGAAGGCTCAAAATATGGCATTGAAGATTATCTCGAAATCAAATACACCTTATTTGGAGGATTAGGCTAATGAGTAATGAAAAATTTGAAAAAGGTTTAGCGATTCGTAAACAGGTGCTTGGCGAAGCTTATGTCAATAATTCGATCAACAATGCTGATGATTTTAACTTACCTTTACAGGAACTGGTCACGGAGTATTGTTGGGGGGCGGTCTGGGGACGTGAAGAACTGAGCAAACCTGAACGTAGTCTAATTAATCTGGCTATGATATCAGCCTTAAACCGTCCGCATGAATTGAAGCTACATGTTAAAGGAGCTTTACGTAATGGCGTGCCTAAAGACAAAATTCGAGAAGTACTCTTGCAAGTAGCAATTTACTGTGGCGTGCCAGCTGCTGTAGATAGTTTCCGTATTGCAAAAGAAGCAATTTTAGAATATGAACAGGAAAATATTTAAAAATTTTACCAATCAAAGGTTAAAATTATAACCGCATTATTAAATGCGGTTATTCTATTTGCGATTGAAACCTATGAATACTTTCAGCATAAGAAATATTGACAATTAAAGTGAGTAAATCATTACCATATATCAAAATTAATGAAAATTTTGCCACTTGATATCAATTTAACATAATCAATGTTATACGAAGTACAGCAACAACATTTGTAACTCCAAAATAGAAATGTCCGGTTTCTCCAAAGTAAAGAATACTCGCTTTTGCGATTATCGAAGCGTACGGTTTGATATGTTGGTGTTTATGTCGGATAAAGAACTTAAACGATTGTCGGTCTTGCAAGAAATCTGTGATCAACGCATCACCCAATCTCAGGCTGCTCAGCTACTTCACATTTCAGAACGCCAGATCAGACGCTTACTGAAAAAATATAAAGCTCAAGGTCCATCTGCATCAGCTCCTACTGCACATGGTCAAACCTGTAATTCCAAGCTCCTTTTAGACTCAAGTGGCTGAATCTAGTGCATGAAAAGCTGACCAGCATTCATGGATTCAATATTTTAACGAAAACACCGCATTCTTGGATGATTGCAGCTGACTTATTAACGGCTCATATCATGATTAATTTGAAGGACATGCTGATAAATGTAGTCTGCTAATGTTTATTGACGATGTTGCCTCAAACTATAGCAGCCGGTGAGATCAACTCACATGACTTGTTATTCCCATGTAGAAATATACTGGCTAACAAGCAAATAGAAAGATAATTAATATTATTTTATTAAAATAGGTATATAATAAGAATATTTAATATATTTTACTATTTTAATAAAGTTATGAGTAAATATTGTACCATTCAAATTTATCAGGATGACCAGTGGCTTGACTGTGCAATTGTTGAGTTGATGGGTGAAAATGAGCATGGTTGGCAAACACCAACTCGTACTTCATATTTATTTGAATATGCAATTTCTTATATGGACTTACATGATGGCCATGCACTCGCCTATCATTTTCCTGTGAATGTACAAAATAAAATTAATGAAACTTGGCCTGCTTTCTTAATGGATTTACTTCCACAGGGCTATGGTCGTAAAGAATTATTAAGACAACTAAATTACAGTGAAAATGCACAAGAACAAGCAGATTGGGCACTTTTAAAAGCTGGAGCTGGCAACCCGATTGGACATTTACGTATTAAAGAAGCTCATGAGTGGCTGCAAAGGAGCTTTCCGACTGATCAAAATATAGGCTTTAGCCTAAGTGAGATTATAGAACGAAAAGAGCACTTCATTGAATCGCTCGCCTCTTATGGCTTATTCATTGCCGGCTCTTCAGGTGTTCAAGGTGAATGGCCAAAGCTACTCCTCTCCCAAGGACATGATGACCTATTTTATTTAGATCACACACTTGCAGATCATCAGGTAAAAAAACATTGGTTAGTGAAGTTCAGTCGTGGTAGTGACGAAAGCCTGAATAAAATTTTAACTAATGAAGCACACTATATGAAAATTGCTCATTATTTGGGTTTACGCGTACATGAGGAATTACAATTACATGGTAAAACCCTGTTTATTCCAAGATTTGATCGCTACGTACAGGATGGAAAAGTCCAGCGTATTGCACAGGAAAGTCTTGCATCTCTAAGTGGAAAAGCTGGTTTTGGTATTAGGATGACTCATAATCAAATCTGTGAATTACTCACACAGTGTTGTAGTCATCCGAAAGAGGAGATCTTCGAATATCTTAAACGTGATTTGGCCAATGTTGCCTTAGGCAATAAAGATAATCATAGCCGCAATACAGCGATACAACGCTTGAATAATGGCATTATACAACTGACTCCACTCTACGATTTTGCACCGATGTGGTTACATCCTGATGGTATCGCACGAACGACTCGTTGGGAAAAAGATGATCATGGTGGTATGCCAATTTGGCGTTCAGTGATTGAACAAGTCACAGCGAAAACTGGTATTGAACATCATGAAATTCAGGCAGAGTTAGTCAAGCAATTACCCCTCTATCGAGGATTGATGGCCGAAATGAACAAATTGCAGATCTCTCAGGAGATTTTGCAAAATAGTCAGTACCGGATTGAAAATATATGCCAGCAGATTCAGGAGTTAGCACGTGGATAAGCGCTATAAACCTATGACGGCAATTGAGCAGTTAAGAAAGCGCCAAGAAATATTGGAGACGATTAATCAAAATCCTGACTGGCCATTTTACAAGGTTGCTCGTTATATCCGAACTGAGCTTCATTTGACTTTAAATGAAATGGCTAAAATCACAAAAATAGCACCCCAAACTTTGCAAAAAATGGAACAGCCCAATAGTAATCCGACTTTGGAATCTATGATGAAACTCCTAAGCACCTTTGGTTTAAAGATTGTTATTAGATATTGAGTTAAAAGTTATTAATTCAAAGGTAAGCATCCGGCTAACACAGCCTTACCAAGCGATCCTATAAGCCTTAATTTAGTTCCCACCTAAAAACAAGTGGGGACTTAATCCATGAACATGGATATATATTCAGCAACACCTCCTGTTGCTAAAAAACGGTAAGCGTCCGCTGAACACACCTTCTGAATTCATCCTATAAGCCTTAATTTAGTCCCCACTTAGAAACAAGTGGGGACTTAAATTTATGACTACAAATAATCAGACATCCATCGCATCTCTTGCGAAAAAACGAAGAACATACAGTGCTGAATTTAAACAGCAGATCGTTCAGGCTTGTAAAGCGTAAGCGTCCGCTGAACCCCATGCCTATTTTTTAATTTGAGTTGGATTTCCAGCGATGTGGCAGTAATTCTTCTATTTGGGTCGCTTTATGCGTCGGCAGCCTTTTCAGCACATCACTTAAATAGGCATACGGATCCAAGCCATTCAGCTTTGCTGACTGGATTAAAGTCATGATGTTTGCCGCTCGCTGACCACTGCGCAGCGAACCTGCAAACAGCCAGTTCTTGCGCCCTAAGGCCCAAGGTCGCATAAACCCTATTTACTCCAACGTGTAAACGCAGCTCATCCTGAATGGATTCCTGCTGTTGTGCTCTACCAGGAAATTTTAGGGTTGGGATATCCAGGAAAGATCAGGATCTTGAGGGAATATCTTGCAACATTAAAACCAGTTGCTCAACCGGAACCGATCATTCGTTTTGAAACCCAACCTGGCCAACAAATGCAAGTGGATTTCACCACGATTCGACGTAACAACACGACTTTAAAAGCTTTTGTCGCAACATTAGGGTATTCCAGAGCGACTTTCGTGAAATTTTATGATCATGAACGTACGGATGCATGGATCGATGGTCTAGAAAATGCATTTCAGTTTTTTGCAGGAGTACCTCAAGAAATCCTGTTTGATAACGCTAAAACGATCATGATTGAACGGGATGCCTATCAGGAGGGGCAGCATAAATGGAACCCCAAACTGCTCGACTGCGCCAAGAAATACAGCTTTCGTCCTCGCGTATGTAAGCCCTACCGTGCACAGACCAAAGGCAAAGTTGAACGCTTTAATGGATACCTCAAATCAAGCTTTATTGTGCCATTGAAAGCAAGCCTGAAGACTTCGGGTTTACTGTTAGATGTTGATGTCGCCAATGCCCACATTGGCCGGTGGCTGCATGAAACCGCCAATCAGCGGATTCATGCCACCACGCAAGAAAAACCGGCTGTTCGACTGCAACAGGAGCAGCAAAAATTTACGCCATTACCGCAATCAGATACAGGTTCTAGCACTGTACCTGTTGCAGCAGCACAGCATGTCATGCCCTACGAGAGTTTGCAGCATCCCTTATCGGTATATGACCAGTTGCTGGGAGTTTCCTGATGAATCTGCAATACGACCGTATAGAGCAGCTTTGCCAAAAGCTCAATCTGCCTGCCATCGCATCACAATGGTCACATCATGCACAACAAACATTAGGTCAAGATGGAAGTTATGCCGACTTTGTTGAAGCGATCTTGACGCATGAATATGCTGCCAAGCAACAGCGCAGTCAGCAGGTACTGATGAAACTCTCAGGCCTGCCTCAAGTCAAAACCCTGGAAGACTATGATTTTAATTATGCCCTAGGGGCCCCTAAATCACAGGTGATTGAACTGTTCAATCTGAGCTTTATTGCTAGAGCAGAAAATGTGGTGTTTCTGGGGGCTAGCGGAGTAGGAAAAACGCACTTATCTATGGCATTAGGCTATAAGGCCATCATGAACAACATTAAGATCAAGTTCATTACCGCAGCGGATTTAATGCTGCAACTGAGTACAGCCTATCAGCAAGGTAAATTGAAAACCTATATGCAGCGTGCGGTACTGGGACCAAAGTTACTGATTATCGATGAAATTGGTTATTTACCGTTTGGACGTGAAGAAGCGAATCTGTTCTTTAACGTGATTGCCAAGCGTTATGAAAAAGGCAGTACGATATTGACGAGTAACTTACCCTTTAGCCAATGGTCTAAGTCATTTGCGGATGATGTTACGTTGACCGCTGCGATGTTAGATCGGTTGCTGCATCACTGTCATGTGGTACAAATATCGGGTGAGAGTTATCGTTTAAAGGATAAAAAAAGAATTGGGATTCAGCCTCAGGTTGAAACTTAATACGAGATCAAAGGGGTCAATTTTACTTTGCCATTTGTAAGGTAAAAGGGGTCAATTTTAGAATGCCGTTGACAACATAACCTAGTGCACTATGTACACGCTCTTTATTGAACCAATCTACCCAATTTAGTGTCGCAAGTTGTACATCTGCTAAACCTTGCCAATCTGCTTTTAGATATTCAATCACCTCTGTTTTGTATAAGCCATTCACTGTTTCAGCCAAAGCATTATCGTATGAATCACCAGTCGTACCGACTGGAATTTTAAAAATTACCCAAGATAATCCTCCCTTAAAATGGGCATATATACCACTGCAGGATTTCACAATAAATTCTGATATTGATTGGAGTAAATCTATTGCTGAGATTGACCAACAACTTTATCAAAAATATAATTTGACACAGGATGAGATTGACTTCATTGAAAATAGAGCTAAAGCAATGGACTAGTCCAATTGTATAAAACTTAAGTACCCATTGAGGTAGCTTTTTTATTTAACATAAAATCTCTTATTCGAAATTCGACTATAAGCCCAACTTGATGTTGGGCTTTTTTAATACTTAAGCACTAAAAATGTTACTTTTTTGTTTAAAACTTATTTTATTTACTTTCAACAACTTAAACCAAAATATGCAACAGCATGCAACTTTTTTTTAAAAGTGCTTTTTTAAACTAAAAAATGAGTGCTACTTCTAGCAAAGATTTTTATTAAAAATCAGTGTTTTAAGTACCATTTTGCTACAGCTTTGATTTGAAAAAAAGAATCTAACTCTATAATTCAATTGGATTTATGGCATCCCGGAGGGGGCGTATGGTGTGTAAAAAAATCGGGCGTCTTTTTTCCCGATTTTAGGCGTCCCTCCCAAGGGAAAGTCTCCTGATAATTCAGCACACATCAAATTCCTTGAGGATTAAAAACCTGATGGATTATCAGCTAATTTTTGATTATCTGTCATTGGATGTATTCTCAAATATCCCAAGTTTTTAGAAAAAGCTTCTAGATTCTATATTTAGTTTAAGTGCTGAAAACAGTGTGATTATTTCACCATGAAAACAATTTAGAAACACTATGTTAGATGTTTTGTTGTAGGGAATACCCCTACAACATTAAGCTATTCTTTAAATATTCTGCTCGATATATTTGTGGTGGTCTAGAACACTACACATCATTTCATATTCTAGAGTTGGGAATTTAAGATTTGCATCACTTAGAACATACTTCCAATCCAACTGATCTTTAAACTTTTCAACTAATTCAATAGACCATGGTAAAGATTTATTATCAACAAGCCCCCCATGATATTTAATTATGCATCCTCCCCCAAAAAAGGTTTTCCCACCCCAAAATAATCTATCTTTAAATTTCTGAATTAACTCAATAGACCATGGTAAAGCTTCATTATACGAAAGATGTTCCCAATCCCACTTATCTATATACTTTTGAATTAACTCAATTGACCATGGTAAAGCCCCATTATCAGTAAGGCCTTTTATATACATAGAAGATGGTAAACCCTTTATCCAAACACTCCCTCCAAAAAATAGTTTATCTTCATATTTTTCAATTAACTCAATTGACCATGGCAAGGCTTCATTACATGAAAGCCTCCCCCAATCCCATTTATCTTCATATTTTCTAATTAATTCAATTGACCATGGTAAGGCTTCATTACATGAAAGCCTCCCCCAATCCCATTTATATTCATATTTTCTAATTAGATCATTAGACCATGGTAAGGCTTCATTACATGAAAGCCTCCCCCAATCCCAATCATCCTCATATTTTTCAATTAGCTCATTAGACCATGGTAAATTTTCGTTTCGAGAAAGATAAATCCAATCCAATTTATATTTAAATTCTTCTATTAGCTCAATAGACCACACAAAAAGATCACTAAAAATAAATCTATTAAGCGTCTGTGTGTTCCAAATGATTTGATCTTGCAACCCATAAAGAAGCTCAATTGACCATGGCAGGGCTTCATTACATGAAAGCCTCTCCCAATGCCATTTATCTTCATATTTTCTAATTAATTCAATTGACCATGGCAAGGCTTCATTACCTGAAAGATTATACCAGTCCCACCGATCTTCATATTTTCTAATTAGATCATTAGACCATGGTAAGGCTTCATTATACGAAAGACAGTCCCAATCCCATTGATTTTTAAATTTTTCAATTAAATCTATCGACCATGGTAATGATTCATTAGATGAAAGATTCTCCCAATCCCATTGATCTTTATACTTTTCAATTAAATCTATCGACCATGGTATTGATTCACTATATGAAAGATATTCCCAATAAATTTTATCTTTGCACTTTTCAATTAATTCTGTAGTCCAAATTTCTTCTCTAACCCCATCAACAACATCCCAGTTCCATTTATCTTTATATTTTTCAATTAAATCTACCGACCATGGTAATGAGTCATTTTCTGCAAGAATATTCCAATCCCATTGATCTTTATACTTTTCAATTAATTCAATTGACCATGGTAATGATTCATTTTGTGAAAGCCTACGCCATTCCAACTTATCTTTATACTTTTCAATAAACTCGACAGACCACTGTAAAACTTCATTGCTTGATACTGCCGAGGCGGGCAATCTTTTCTTGTATTTTTCAATAAACTCAATAGACCATGGTAATGATTCATTTTGTGAAAGCTGTATCCAATTCCACTGAGCTTCATATTTTTCAATTAATTCATTAGTCCAATCTATCTGAGTATTTTTAGAAAAGTATGTATATACATATTCACTCTCAATGAACTTAAGTATATTTACGAATCTACTGGCATCATCTTCTTGAATTAAATTTAAGAGTAAAGAGGTTTGTTTTCTGCTTCTTTGGATCTGAGTTTGATTCAAAACACTAAGGGCGATCTCATTCTTACTCATAATTTTCTCCCTTTTTTAAATTATCTAAAGCAGCAAGCCAATATAACAATTCACTTTCAAGTCTTTCTCTTTTGCTTTTGAAAAATGCAATCCACTTTTCTTCATTCTCACCAATGCTCTGCATTGCAACCACTACATCATCTTGCTTTAAGTTCTTAAGAATATTTAAGTTGCTTTCAATTTTATATTTGATTTCCATTATTGCTGAACGCAAAAGTTCATTTTCTTTTAAGATACTTGCTTTCGTATGCGTAAAATTACCTTTCTGCAAGTTAGCGTAAATGATTTTTACTTGTGCTATATCATTATTGTCATAAGCATCTTTCAGTTTTATAAATATTTCACTAGCTTCTTCTTTTTGAGCTTCTGGTACTTTATCTGGATGACAAATGTTACAAGCCTTTTTAAACATAAGCTTTAACTCTTTTTCTGACATTTCATCCAGACTATCTACAATAGTTTGTCGTATTTCTTCATATTCTTCTGAATAATCCGTGAAGTCTTGCTCTGCTTGTTCTGCTTCCTCTTTTTTTGAATTAGCAGTTTCCTTATTATTATCTTTTTCGTCTGAAAGATATTTGTGATATTCAGCTTTAGCTCGTAAAATTTCCTTTGTTATATCGCCTAATATTTCAAACTGTCTGCGATTAAATAATATTAAATTACGCTCAATATCAGACTGTTCATTAGTTATTGCTTCAAGTCGGAGTTCGAGAATTTTTAATTCAAATTTTAATTCTAGAATTTCGTTATCTTCACTTACTATCACTGCTGTAAAATTTTTAAGATAGTTAGCGATCTCCTCAACAGCTTGCTGATATTCTCCTTGTTCTAGACAACGACATATCCCCCCTAAAGAGTATGTTTGAATAACAGGTTTTAATTTACCTACTTGTACTGCTATATTTTCAACTTCATCAAGTAAAATACTATTTTTGATTATTTCTAATCTTGTTTTTACTGCATTTGGTGATATAGCGATCTCAAAGCTAGATGAAGATGGATTAAGTAGTTTTTCAAAAATATCTAAATAATCCTGACAAATTTGAACATTCCCCTCAATCACGGTAATGTTTTCTTCATTTTTTCGTGCTTGGTTTGTCCAATTGTAAGAGCCAGTGATCACCACACTTCCATCAATCACACAAAATTTGTGATGCATCTTATTAAATTTTTCAACGTCTAAAAATTCAACCTGACAACCATAGTTCTTTAACCTAATAAAGTTAAGCTTGCCTTGACCACAATTTATTTGATCATTGATTAATATTATTTTTATATCTATACCTTGTTGTGCTTTCTTACACAATTCATTAAATAACTCTGGATCTGTAAACCAAGCAACAGCAACTCGTATTTCTTTTTCAGCAGAGCGCAAATTGGCAATAATAATTTTATGTATATCTTCAAAATATGCCTTAACCCTCAAGAAACCACCTCTTTTTAAATATCTATATTAATCACCAATAAGATGCTTATTTTGCTATGTATCACTACTCAATACTAGGAAAAACTCTCACACAACCCAATTTACGAGCATCAGTCGGTACTACTGGTGATTCATACGATAATGCTTTGGCTGAAACAGTGAATGGCTTATACAAAACAGAGGTGATTGAATATCTAAAAGCAGATTGGCAAGGTTTAGCAGATGTACAACTTGCGACACTAAACTGGGTAGATTGGTTCAATAAAAAGCGTGTACACAGTGCACTGGGTTATGTATCGCCTTTTGAGTTTGAAGCAATGTACTATGATAAGATTAACCCGTTAGGTCAGGTGGCCTAACTTAAATAAAAAAGTCTCCGACAAACCCGGTACGGTTCAGTTCAGATAAGCAGGTGCTGTCTTTTAAATCTTTGTGCAACAAAGCCCTAGCGGAGTAGGAAAAACGCACTTATCTATGGCATTAGGCTATAAGGCCATCATGAACAACATTAAGATCAAGTTCATTACCGCCGCCGATCTCATGCTGCAACTGAGTACAGCCTATCAGCAAGGTAAATTGAAAACCTATATGCAGCGTGCGGTACTGGGACCAAAGTTACTGATTATCGATGAAATTGGTTATTTACCGTTTGGACGTGAAGAAGCGAATCTGTTCTTTAACGTGATTGCCAAGCGTTATGAAAAAGGCAGTACGATATTGACGAGTAACTTACCCTTTAGCCAGTGGTCTAAGTCATTTGCGGATGATGTTACGTTGACCGCTGCGATGTTAGATCGGTTGCTGCATCACTGTCATGTGGTACAAATATCGGGTGAGAGTTATCGTTTGAAGGATAAAAAAAGAATTGGGATTCAGCCCCAGGTTGAAATTTAATACGAGATCAAAGGGGTCAATTTTACTTTGCCATTTGAAAGGTAAAAGGGGTCAATTTTAGAATGCCGTTGACATGGTCAACGCATCTACCACATTGATGATCTTAAAGAAGCCATTTCCTTGTATGTTATGGATGCGGTTAGCAGACTGAGAGATGATAATTTGTTGTGTGGTTGTCTGATTGGTTTCGTTCAATCAAACCCATTTGATAGCTCAAAGCCCTTCTACAACAAGTCTTTATCATTAGCTTTACCAGAACCTACCGACAACTTATTAGTGCTCTCTAAACTCGCTACAACGATGATTGATGGCCTGTATGCAAAGGATATAGCATTCAAGAAATGCGGCGTGATTCTGACGTGTCTCGAACCAAAGGAAAACCATGTGTATGACATGTTCACTGATATGAAACACATCGAAGTCAGCAATGCCTTGATGGATTCCCTTGAAGCGATTCATCTTAAGTATGGCAAAACCAAGATTGCCTTGGGCGCGAGTTTAATGCCGAACAGAACATGGAATATGTCACGAGATCGGCTAACACAGAACTACTTTAAGTGGGATCAACTGCTAACAATTAAAGATTAATCCTTAAAGCTTTCATTCAATGCTTGTTGTACTGCATCAATGCGTTGCTTACAGTTTTTATAAGCTGCCATGGATTCTTCAACAACTTTCATCAGGTTATCAATGTCCGGCTCCTCTTGAGACTCTAGAAGCTCAGCATTCTTCTTTAAGATGTCATAGCCTTCTTTAAATGTTAGTTGTTGTTCACTCATTTGGTTTCACCTGTAAAACTTGTGTATTGATTAAACCATCATGTAATTGAATCGCCAAAGTTTGATCCTTGGCTTGATGAATGGATGTTATAGCCTTCCCTCCACTACGAACGATGGCATAACCTCTAGCCAATACATTTGTAGGGTTTTGGATCAGCGTCATTCGCATCAGCGTTTCCACATTAAGCGTTGCTCGTTTCAATTGTTGCTGAGCAAAGTAATGGACATTCGTCTTCACTTGGTCAGCTTGTTTGCTGGCTTGATTAAGTTGTGCCTGAGCCATAGATTTGGTGATTTGCATTAACTGATCATTTTGGCTTTGGTACGCTTGGATCTGCTGCTGAGAGTACAGTTGGATGGATTGAATGAAAACCTTGACCTCATCTACACGTTCAGCAATATGGTTTCTAATACCGCCAATCACTTTACTTGGTGTATCAAAAGATCGATGTGCAATTTCATCGAGAATGGTCTTATCTCGTTCATGTCCAATACCAACCCAAATAGGTACTGATCGTTTGCAAAGCAAAGCAGCTAGATCGTAATCATTCAAGTAAGCCAAATCATTGACAGCACCACCACCACGAATGATGACAATCAAGTCAGGAGGTGTTTTGTATTCATTGGCCCACTGTCTTAATCCTTGGCTTAAAGAAGCAATTATACTTGCTGCTGCTGTATTACCTTGAAATGTTGCTGAGTGATAGATGAATTCACAGACCCCTGCTTTATACAGAATATCAGCATCCTTTCTAAAGTCTCCTAATCCTGCAGCTTGTTCAGGTGCAATGACGAGAACCTTGTTCATGTCAAATGGTGTAGGGAGTTTCTTATTCTTGTCAATCAAGCCATCTTCTGTGAGTTGCTTTACGATCTGTTGGTAACGTCTCGCAAGATCACCGAGCGTAAAGCTTGAATCAATGTCTTCAATGTTTACTGAGAACCCATATTGTGGGCTAAAGCTGGCTTTGACTTTAATCAGAATATTCAGGTCCTTTGACAGCTCCATTCCACTTTCGTTCTGAAACTTGTACAGAAGCTTAGCTGCAGTGGACTTCCAAATGGTTCCTTTACAAGATGCAATGACTTTATCAGTGCCCTCTTCTTTTTCAGCAAGTTCTAGGTAGCAGTGACCACTCTTGGTGTTCAGGCTTCTAATTTCAGCTTTAACCCATACAGGATCACCAAAGGCAATCTTTACGATCTCTTGAACTGTTTCGAGGTATTCACTGAGGGAAAGCTGTTGATCAGGCATACTTAGTTTTTATGAATTGTAATTGTCAAAGACTATAGAAAGTTTGGCTTATAGGCAAACACCTATAGGTTATGATAATAATGCCACTTCATGTATCGCAAGTCATGCCGGTTAGGACCAAAAAAGTGGCTAACATTTCAACTAAAGGTCTTCAATGGCTACTCGAATCCTGCCTTGTTGTGCACGAGATTCGACAAGCTGATTCAGCCCTGCATCTTCTCCTCGGTTCATTACTCGATACACAGTAGCTACCCCACAACCAACAGCTTTCGCAATTTCCTGCTTAGTCATGTTATTTGTAGCAAGCAACTCCTTGATTCTTTTGTGCTTGGCTTCATTTGGTTTCTTACCTGATGGTTTGTACCCTGAACGCTCTAAGCCTTGCTTGATCCTTTCTATACGTTTCTCGTTATCCAAACGAGCCATAGTAGCAAGTAGATCAATCAGCATATTGTTGATGAGATCTAGTATCGAACTTGTAATACTGTCATTGGTTTGGATTAGTTGATGAGTAGTCGGAAGGTCAGCAACAACTAAGCGAAGCCCCTTCTCTTGGATTCTACGCTTAAGCTCTTGGAAGTCTGCTTGGCTTAGACGGGACAGATGATCAACGCTTTCTACCAATAACGTGTCGCCTTGGTTTGCTTCTGTGAGCAACCTGTTTAGTTCAGGACGATCCAACTTCGTCCCTGAGAAATTCTCAATATAGGTAACCGATTCACCTAACTTGAGCCTTTGGTTTAAGTCATCTAATTGGTTTAGTGCTCTCTGTGCATCTTGATCTTTGGTTGAAGCTCTTAAGTAGATTCTAGTCGTCATGGTTTATCATTTGAGATAATTGAATATACTACAATGATATAGCTATCATTAAATCAACATAACAACTCTAATGATATTTCGTTGTAACTAACTGTTTCCTTATCATTCGGGTATACTCTTTTGATAAAAAAAGCATAACTAAAAGCCATGCCTTGGGAATTCGTATAACGTGTATTATGTTAATTTTCTCTGTACACGACAAATTTCACAGAACCCTTATCCTATCAGGATTCTGCTTTCTTAAAATTGCCAAAATTTCCTTAAACTCTTCTTTTTTCCCAAAACCAATTAAACGCTGAATCGCCATTTGAACATAGTCTAAACCATAGCGAAATAAACTCATTGAGAGTCGTCCATGCTTCTTTATTTTTATGGCACTGTTGCAAATAGAGATTTGAGTCGATGATGTTCCCTTTAAAAAGTACTTAGAGACCGAAAACCCTGTTGATTAGACACACTTCACCCTGAGGCTGACCATAATAAAATGACGATGCTTGTCC
>NZ_VPED01000028.1:0-46279 GCF_013417335.1 Acinetobacter sp. YH16031 | reverse complement strand
TTTCTGACTTAAATTTCGCTCAAATAAACTTCGAGTAATTTAAACCAATCAATCAATGAAAATAATTTCGATCAATCAACCAGTAAAAATCCACACAAGTTGTTCTTCATAATCTCTTAATGATCTTCTCACTACTTCGTCAGTAGCAAGCTAGGTCGGCTATATTACTCTCTATCTCTAGAAAGTCAACCAGTAATGAAAATTATTTTTAAACTTCCTTTCTAAAACCTAACTTAACCATTTCATGCTAAGTTACTGTTTTATCAGAAGTTTTAATCTTCATCACCGCCGATGGATGTGCATTCTACAGCATTTCAGAGGGCTTGCAACACCTTTTTCAAAACTCTTGAATCAGGTGTTTATTTTCTAATCCAAAAAATTCATAAATTATTGTTTTATTTATGAAAACTATTTTAAGAAAAATGTTCATTATTTTATTTAGAAATATATATTTATCATAAGCCATTGAATTTAATTATTTTAATCTCCTTAAAAACAAGAAAAGCAGAGCCTAAGCCCTGCTTTTCGTATTCACTTTAGTCAAATCAGAATTTCATACTGACGCGTGCCCAGTAGTTTCGGCCGATATTATTAAATTGCTCATCTGAAGCAAAACCAAAACCTGAACTCCCCATTTTATTCAAATGTTCTGTATAAGTCTGGTCGAAGACATTATCGACACCGACTGAAAGATCCACACTCTCATTCACATGATAGGTGCCATTTAAAGACAATGTGCCAAAACCAGCACTCTGTTTATGGTCATAACCAACAATATTGCCTTCATGTTCACTAATACGGTTTTGGCCATCCACCAAACGCCAGTAAGCGCCTAAAGTGTAATTCTCCTGGATATAACGCAGATTCACCCGAGCTTCCAAAGGTGCAATTTGTGGCAATGGCGTATGATCGGTGGTGTTTTCACCCCAGGCATACATGGCACTGACGTCTGCCTGAATTGCATCAGTAAACTGATAACCAATACCGGCTTCTGCACCTGCAATGGTTGCATCCACATTACGGGTATGTGCCTCTAGCATTCCCATATCACCTGTTGGCAAATAAGTGGTGAGGATGTAATCCTGAATGAGCCCAGCATAAGCGGATGCCCAGGAGTTGAATTTTCCATGTGCATGCTGATAACCAAGATCAAGCTGTAATGTCTTTTCGGTATCAATATTTTTAAAGGTATTTAACTGCCCATTACCTGATTTTGGGCTGAACAATTCCCAATAATCCGGCATACGTTCTACATAGCCTAAACCAATATAGGTTTTGCCATCGTCATATTCTGGGTGATGATTCTCAAAACGGAAAAACGCACTTGGCAATGTTTCTTTACGTTCCTGATTTGACTGAACAGCGTCAACTTTAACCTGATCCAAACGCAAGCCCGACACCAGTTTATTGTTGTCACCGACTTGATAACTCAATTCACCAAAACCACCAATTGACTGGAATTCCATATCTTTGCTGCGTGGCAGATTTTGATAAGGAATATTACGATCAGTATCTGTCTTCCGAATTGTATGCTCGTTATTCTGCGTATCTACACCCGTGATCAGTTCAAATTTATCCCATTCCTGGGTAACAGCCATACGTGCATTTAAGGTTTTACGCGTAACATTCGTTGCTGTTTCCTTTGGCATCATCATGGTTGGTTTAAAATCACGAAGGCTATAATTGTCCATCACATGGTCGTTATAGTTATAATTCACTTGCGCTTCGATTTTCTTAATGACATCGGTGACATTTTTCTTTTCGACACGCAAACCTAGGCTTTCACGGGCAAACTTGGAACCATCCATCATCCGGCCAGCATAAACCGCCTCACCATCAGCTTTACCACCGGTCAGTTCTACCCAAGTGTCTTCATCCGGCGTCCAGCCTAGTGCCAGATCTGCACTCCAGCGTTCCCAATCTGAAGGCACAGTTTGACCATCGCCATCTTTATAACTATTCGATACAGAACGGTTGGTGTTCAGGCGGATATATTTCTGCTCATCACCCACGGCTGCTTCAATATTTTGATCCAGACGACCAAAAGATCCCATCAGTACACTGGCCTGACCACGGTATTTTTTATCCTGATCAAGCTGTTCCGGGCTACGCTCAAAAATGACGGTTGCTGCCGAACCGGTATTGGCATATTGAACCGTTTGCGGGCCTTTAATCACTGAAATACGATCATAACTTTCTGGAGAAATATATGAAGTGGGCGAATCCATCCGGCTTGGACAGGCACCGAGGTTTTCAGTGCCATCAGTCAGGATTTTAATACGTGAACCAAACATGCCACGAAAGGTCACATCGCCATTGGTGCCAGCTCCGCTATTGACCGAACTAAAACCTACAATACTTTGCAGATAATCGGCACCATCGGTTGCTGGCACTGGCTGAATCGGCTGTTTGGGATCAGCACGAACAATCAGACCATTGGCATCATTACCGGCAGTTGAAGTCACCACAATCGGCGCCATGGTTTGTACAGGCATGCTTTCATTGGCCATAACCACTGATGAATAACAGGCAACACAAATCGCAGCCGCAAGGGGCTGTAACAAGAATTTAGGCTGAGCCATTTTCAATCTCACTGAATACATAAATTAAACACGGTCCGAGTCATTCAAGACCCAGGCAAAACAACGTGGATTTATGCAAACAGTGGCGGTGCCCGTCCCTGCGGGATTAAAAAGAGTCGCTGAAGGATAAACCAGACATGCTTAAAGGCTTGTTCAAAAGCCAATAGTCTGACCTGAATTCGATCCAGGACTTCTTTCACTTCAAGCTTAGGCGGCAAAACCAGGTTGCCATAGACAGTACAGTACTGACACTGATGACTGGCATCGTGTTCATGCGCCATGGAGTCTGAGGAAATAGGATGCTGATCAAGGTGATAATGGGCAGAATGTTCAGAATGAACATGAGAGGAAACTAAAAGGGCGCGCGTGATGGTTTCACAGACCGGAGCAACCTGATATTGCTTCGGCAGCAAAGGCTGTAAGAACACAGCCATCTGTAGAAATACCGCCACAAAGGAAAGTAGCAGACCTCCCCGCAGGACCATAGGCAAACCCTTGAATTTGTCTGGGCTAAGTATAACAAAGCCCAATCGAAATTGGGCTTGTTGAAGCATAAAAATTGCTTGGGAAAAGAGTCCTAGCGTTTAACTGCAACTTTTTCTTTATTGCGCTGGCGAACCAGTTTTTCTACTTTTTCACGGGCACGCTGACGTTTTAATGGCGACAGATAATCCACAAAAAGTTTACCATTTAAGTGATCCATTTCATGTTGGATGCACACAGCGAGAAGTCCATCAGCCTCTTGTTCGAAGGGTTGACCATCCAGACCAATTGCCTCGATTTTTACGCGTGACGGACGCTCAACTTTATCGTATATTTGAGGAACTGATAGACAGCCCTCTTCATAAGGCTGTGTTTCTTCAGTCAATGGTGTGATTTTGGGGTTAATGAACACCATGGGTTGATCTTTGTTTTCAGACAGGTCCATCACAATCAGCTGAATATGACGATCGACTTGGGTCGCGGCGAGTCCGATGCCTGGCGCTTCATACATGGTTTCAAACATATCTGCAGCGAGCTGACGAATTTCATCAGTAACTTCTTCGACTGGTTGTGCAATGGTACGAAGACGGGGATCCGGGAAACTTAAAATAGGTAATAAGGCCATACTGCGTCCTCAATTATGCCATTGATCAAAAAACCAAATGAAGGGAATGCTTCATCAAAAAAATGTGTGTAAGATCGTTATTATAACGCAACTACGCACATAATTTTAGGAATTATGATAATGAAAAAGGTTTTGAAGGGCATGCCATTTTTTAGTGCCTTGGGGTTAAAAAATCAAATGCTCGCACTGGCAGTTTGTGTCGGAGTGAGTATGGGGACAATGTATTCAGCCGAGGCAGCTCCTGCCCGTAACGTCAATCCACCTGCTTTAAAAGCCAGTGCGCCCAATGTCTATGTGGTCAAAAAAGGCGATACATTGTGGGATATTTCAAAACGTTTCTTAAAAAATCCGGTGCGTTGGCCAGAAATCTGGGCCAGTAACAAGCACGTGAAAAATCCACATTGGATTTTCCCGGGTGACCGCCTGTTGATGTGTGATTATCAAGGTCGTCCAATTATCGGTAAAGATGAAGGTGATGGCTGTGAAGGCATCATCAGTCGTTATATCGGCAGTACCTCATTACAACCACAGGTTCGCGTTGAATCTTTAAATAATACGATTCCAGTGATTCCATTGGCGCATATCCAGCAATGGCTGGAACGCTATACCATTGTGGCAGCGGATTCAGTTCAGGGCACCCCTTACATTCTCGGTACCGCAGACCAGCGCGTCCTGGCAGGTAAAGGCCAGAAGGTCTATGCACGCGGGAATGGCTTGGTGGTTGGTCAGCGTTATGCGGTATATCGTGAAGCAGACCCTTATGTATTTACCGATGCCAATGGTAAGAAATACACGGCTGCTCTAGAGTTGCAACAGGTTGCTTCCGGAATCGCAGTACGTGGCGAAGGTGATGTCACCACGCTGGAATTGACAGATAGCTATAATGCAGAAGTGCGTCGTGGTGACCGTGTTCTGCCAGAATACGATCCGATGTTACCTACCCTGTTCTACCCAGTGAATGCAGAAAATACGGTTGCTGGCGGTCAGATTGTGCGTGTGCTGGGTTCAATTGGTACCGCTGCGCGTCATAGTGTCGTGACGATTGACCGTGGTACGGCACATGGGGTTCAGACTGGTCATGTCTTTAGCGTAAACCAGAAAGGTGAAGTGGTGACTGATCCGAAAACCAAGGAACGTGTACAGCTTCCGGGTGAGCGCATTGGTAATGTGATGGTCTTTAAAACTTTTGATCAGCTCAGCTATGCTTATGTGCTGGAAAGTGAGTTACCTATCAAGGTAGGTGCCAATATTCAAGCTCCATTGTTAGATGAATAATAGATTGATCTAATTTTACAACTGAAAGAATAAGAAGACACAGATATAGGTCTCAATATGCTGAACTCGTTATCACGCGTGCAACTGGAAACACTGACGTTATGGTATCTGGTTCAGCATTCTCTTTCGAGCTTCTATAAAATCAGTCAGCATTATTCAAGTCTGACCACAGCCATACAGCCTGATCAGGTGCCCACCTGGCAGGCGCTTGGCATTCATGCCAATCATGTTCAACGCTTAAAAGACTTCTCGCTTCCAGAATCACAACAGAAATTTCAGCGCTGTCTGGAAAAAATTCAACGAGATAGTGATTTCATCTTGCTCTACCATGATCTGCACTATCCGCAGCAACTTAGCCACTATGTAGACAAACCACCAATTATTTTTGGCCAAGGCCAGCCGGATACCCTGCTACAAGCCCAGATTGCGGTTGTGGGAAGTCGCAAGCCAAGTCCTCATGGCCGGCAAGTAGCTTATGATTTTTCCTTTTATTTGAGTGAACAGGGTTTCTATATTAATAGTGGACTGGCACAAGGCATAGATGAAGCTGCTCATCGGGCAGGATTAAAACATCAGGGAACCATTGCGGTGATGGGAACCGGACTGGATCAGACCTACCCTTCTCAACACGCACAATTGCGCCAGGAGATTATTGCGCATGGTGGTGCAGTCATTACCGAGTTTCTGCCAGAGACTCCACCGTTGCAGCATCACTTTCCACGACGTAACAGGATTGTCAGTGGCTTAAGTCTCGGGGTCATTGTGGCTGAAGCGACCTTAAAAAGCGGCTCTCTGATTACGGCCAAACTGGCTGCCGAACAAGGCAAGACCGTATTTGCCATTCCGGGGCATATTTATAGCGAATATCATAAGGGCTGCCATCAGCTGATTCGTGAAGGTGCGATTCTGATTGATCACCCGCAACAGGTGATTGAAGAACTGGCTCTGGCGACCCAATGGCAAGCCTTACAAAATGAAGTACAACATAACATGGCGGATGAACTTCCTGCACACATACCGCCCCATCTGCTCAGACTTTATAACCAGCTGGACTGGGTCGGACAGGACCTAGACCATCTCAGCCATCATCTGCAACAGGATGTTTCTTCTCTGACCGGTCAATTGATGGAACTGGAGCTACTTGGCTTTTGCACCCAGCAAGCCGGCATGTATCTACGTTGTCGTCCACACAAATAAGGTTCACAATAGACACTTCTTGTTTTGATAAGGTATACACATGATCACCACCTCTGTTGCCGAAGCAGCTGAATGTCTCAAAGCTGGACAGGTCTTGGCATACCCTACAGAGGCTGTTTGGGGCTTAGGTTGCGACCCCTATAATGAACAGGCATTTCACCAGATTTTAACCTTAAAACAGCGCCCGATTGAAAAAGGCGTGATTTTACTCGCAGCTCATATTTCACAAGTAGAACATTTACTTCAGGATCTAAGTGAAGAAATGTGTGAAAAAGTAATTGAGTCCTGGAGTAATGATCGACCTACAGACCGGGCAACCACCTGGCTACTCCCTGCCAATGACGATATTCCAGGCTGGATTAAAGGCAAACACCCTAAAGTGGCAGTGCGCGTGACTACTCATCCTCTTTGTGTAGCCTTGTGTCAAGCCTTTGGCGGTTTTATTGTTTCGACCAGTGCCAATCCTGCCGGCTTAGAACCTGCACGTTCCCTGCAAGATGCCATGCGTTATTTTGATCAGGACCTAAATTATCTGAATGGCGATCTGGGACTGAGCCAGAAACCAAGCCGGATTATTGATGCTGTAACAGGTGAAATTATTCGTGACTGAGCCTTTGCTCAGTCATTTTTCTTTTCAAGCCGACTAAAGTTTTAAGACAAAAAAAAGCTCAACCATATAGGGATGGTTGAGCATAAAAAAGGATGTGTATTATCACATCCAGAGGGTCTGTAAATCTCTGGGAGTTTGATAAATCTAGGTTTTTTCTGATTCATCATTCTCGATGCGGGCATTATGCGAGAAATTCGTCACAACAGCAAATACAATAAAACAATGTATTAATACATTTTTTCTATTAAAAATATTTAAAATTTAATCAAAATTCAAAATATCTTGCTATTTTTGTTTCAGTTTTGAAATGAAGTTAATTTTTAATAATTTATTTTTATATCCATAATCACTAAATTTAAGGAATAATACTGTAAAAATAATGTAATTATTTGTTCAAATATTAAACAAATAAAACTTCGACCCTGTGTTTGATCGCTTAAACCTTGGGTTTAGCAGGGTATTGCGCCAATAAAATACCTGCCAGAATAATGGCACCACCAATGCTATGGTAGATTGTCCAGGCTTCAGACAACCATAAATAAGCGATTAATGCTGTAAAGACCGGCATCAGATTCATAAAGATACTGCTGCGGTTTGGACCAAGTTGTTGTACAGCCATCATCCATAAGAATGGGGCAGCAATAGAAGGAAAAATTCCGGCATAAATAATACTTGCTACGTTATTACTATTAATAGCATCTAAGCCTGAGTACAGTATTAAAGGAATGTGATAGAGAGCGGCCAAAAAAATCTGCATATACAGACTAACCAATAGCGGAATCTGGATCTGCCATTTTTTGAGCAATACGCCATAACAGGCATAGAAAAATACCGCAATCAGCATCAGCAGATCACCAATATAATGATCTCCTGCATCCAGTAAATGTGCCCATTGCCCCTGCCCCATCACATACATCAGACCAATAAAAGACAAAATACTACCAATCACCGCCATTAAAGTGGGACGAACATGTAAAACAAAGATTCCGACAATAATAGTAAAAATTGGAATAAAGGCATTGATCAGGCCCATATTGGTGGCACTGGTATAATGTGCTGAGGTATAAGCCAGGCCTTGATACAACACCATGCCCAATGCACTTAAGACAGCCAGATGCCCCAGATGCGGTCGAATTTCCGGCCAGGCTTTGCGAACCTTGGGCCACATTAACGGCGTTAAAATCAGCAGAGCCAGAACCCAGCGATAAAAACTGATACTTAAGGGAGAAATATAATCCGCCACATAACGGTTAACGGTCATATTCAATGACCAGATCAGGACCGCAGTCAATGGAAGCAGCATGGCCCACCACATTGTTTTTTGCTGCTGCGTCATAACTTCATCCCTGTCTTTATCTATTGTTAATCTATGCCCTCTTGGCAAGTGCCTAAGCATAATTGATTTTTCAACTAAAATTAATGCTATTTGTAGCCGGCAAGTAAGCATTTCACTGATTCTGACTTGTACTGTATTTAAATACCCGTTAAAACAAATAGCCCTCATTCATTTAATAAAAAGGAAATCCGATGAGCACTTCTGTGTATGACATTCTGGTAAAAACGATTCAAGGAACGGACATGACGCTGAACCAGTATCAAGGCAAAGTCTTGCTGCTGGTAAATGTGGCATCAAAATGTGGCCTCACTCCACAATACGAAGGCTTGCAAAAACTCTATGATGATAAAAAAGCCGAAGGACTGGAAATCTTAGGCTTCCCTTCCAATGATTTTCTGGAACAGGAACCTGGAAGTGAAAAGGAAATTCAGGAATTCTGTTCCCTGAACTATCAGGTGGATTTCCCGCTGTTTGCCAAAATTCCGGTCGTGGGTGAAGCTAAACATCCTTTGTATGCTACTTTGACTCAGGCTGTACCAGAACGTATCGGTGAAGGTCCATGGTGGAAAGATCTGGTCGATTACGGCCTGACTCCAAATGAACCGCCTGAAGTTCTCTGGAACTTTGAAAAATTCCTAGTCAACAAACAGGGGGAAGTCGTTGCACGTTTTGCACCGGATATCACGGCAGATGATCCACGCCTGCTGGATGCAATCAATGCTGAGCTTGCTAAATAAATCTTTTTAAATAGGTCGGTTGCAACTGATGACCAGTTTAGCCGACTTGGCTCACAGGCATGAACATTGAATTTCATATTTTTTTCACAAACTTATCTAAAATTTATGTTTGCTTAAACCGCCCAGACCCGATAAAACATGAGTCTATTTCCATAACAATTCGAGCAAAATAATATGAGCCAGTCCATTTATGAGATTCCGGTAAAAACCGTCACTGGAGAAAATACGACTCTGTCCGATTATCAGGACAAAGTCCTGTTGATTGTAAATGTCGCATCGAAATGTGGTTTAACCCCACAATATGAAGGACTGCAAAAACTTTATAATGAGAAAAAAACCGAAGGACTGGAAATTCTGGCTTTTCCTGCGAATAACTTTAAAGGTCAGGAACCGGGCACAGACGAGGAAATCCAGCAGTTCTGCAGTCTGAACTACAATGTGGATTTCCCGCTATTCTCCAAGATCTCTGTCGTGGGTGAAGATCAGCATCCTCTTTACCATTATCTGACGCAGGCTCAGCCGCAACGTACAGGCGGCGAAGATTTTGCAGAGCGCCTGAAAAGTTTTGGCAATACGCCAAATGAATTACCAGAAGTGCTATGGAACTTTGAAAAATTCCTGGTCAACAAGCAAGGTGAAGTGGTCGCGCGTTTTGCACCAAATATTCCGGTAGATGATGCTCGCTTGCGAGATGCAATCAATGCAGAATTGGCTAAATAATTTGTAACAGTAATGTAAGTATCTATTTCAATAATAGATACTTACTATTTACATAAAAATCAAATACTTACAACCAGATTTACTTAGCTCTAAAATCTCCATGATTTACGCTTAATTTTTATTTTTTTACAACACTTCATTCCATATTTATCAATGAGTTGAGCCTAATATGCAGTTATCCCAAGAGAGACAACGATAAGTTCAAAACATGAAAGACTTAGTAAAAGCAGTCGTATTTTCATTATCTAGTGCACTTATGGCGACTTCAGCTTTTGCTGCAGCTCCAGAGCATCACTCATAACATCATCAGCCACAAAAAACGCATATTCAGCAGCATGCACAGTATAAATCTCCTGCACACGCTCAACAGTATAAACAGGTACATAAGAAAGTAGATCCTTCACACGATTGGCGTGTAGGTCAAAAAGTACCAGCTCAGTTCCAGAGCAAAGTGTATAAGGTAGATCACAGTAAATACGAAACACTCAGCAAACCCGGCAAGAATCAGCAATGGATCAAAGTAAATGGTGACTATATCCTGACCAATGTGATGAGCCATAATATTATTAAAATTATTGCAGGATAAGTTTTATCCTCCTCGGTGAAAAAGAGTGCTTCGGCACTCTTTTTTAATGTCTTAATCATTTGTATTCAAAATATTTGTTATAACTTTGCAACAATCTTTTTTATCTCCACATTTTATTCTTATAGTCATGCATTAGAACCACCTGCACCGAGACCACGATTTCATGTCCAAGATTCTTGTAAATGCTCTTCTTCCTTTTGCCCTATTTAGCTCAGGCGTTTTATTAATGGGCTGTGAACAGGCGACCGAAGCACCGGTCGAGCAAGAACAAAGTACGCTTTCTACTGATCTTGAACCTGCAAAGCAAAGTGATCGCACGATGACTGCGCAAACAGAGCTGAAGTCTGGCAATATGTTTTATATGGTGCGTGATGTGGCTGATCTGCAATTCAAGGCGGGCAGTTATGTCGAACAGTTAAAACAGACCCAAACTGATCTGCAAACTGCGGTGGATACTAAAGATACCCAGCAACTGCAAGCTACAGCAGGTAAGTTACAACAACAGTTGACAGGCTTTAATCAGGCCTTAGGTGAACTGAATTTAAAAAGTCAGGAAATTGATCAGGTACGTAGCAATATCATGAGTGCCAATCAACAGGTTCTGGCTTCTCCTTTACTGAATGGCCAAGTCGATTTCAGTCAGGTTGATTTAAAGAAAATTGAAAGCCAGATGGTCAGTGTGCAAGCTGAAATGCTTAAACTGGCAGGCATGCTGATTCAAAACTCAGATAAAGACGCTTCATCAGAAGTTGAACCAGAAAATACCTGATTTACGCTGATATCACGTTCAAAAAGAAGCCACTGTTTAAGTGGCTTCTTTATTTTAAAAATTAAATATTATTTTTTTGGGCTTTTCACCACCACCAATCGTTTCTGCACAAATTCTTTGAAACCATCGCTTGAAAGTTCATGACCATAACCCGAGTTTTTAATCCCGCCAAATGGCAGCTCTGGCGCAGTATCGGTATACCAGTTGATCCAGATCATGCCAGTTTCTACACGTGAAGCCAGCTTTTTCGCCCGCTCAATATTTTGTGAATGAATCATGCCTCCGAGACCATAATTAGAATCATTGGCAATCGATACAATTTCATCTTCATCTTTTGCGACATAGATCTGTGCCACAGGACCAAAGAATTCTTCATACCAGGCCGGATTATCACGGCTGATATTTTCCAGAATAGTTGGCTGATAGAAATTACCTTCATGCTCATAAGGCTTACCACCAGTCACGACTTTCGCGCCATTCTCTACTGCCTTATCAACCTGCTTGGTCAGTTTTTCCAACGCATCTGCTGAGGACAGTGGGCCAAGTGTAGTTTCAGAATCCAACGGATCACCAATTTTTAAGCCTTCAAAGACCTTGATCATGCCCGATTTAAATTGTTCCGCAATTTTCTCATGCAGGATAAAACGTTTAGCTGCTGTACAAACCTGCCCCGTGTTATTAACGCGTGCCTGACAGCCGATTTTGATCGCTTTTTCCAGATCAGCATCATCCAGCACAATGAATACATCATTACCGCCCAGTTCTAAAGTCGATTTGGTAACATGTTTCCCAGCCTGCCCTGCTACCGCACGCCCTGCGCCTTCTGAACCCGTGAGAGCAACGCCTTGTACACGCGGATCTGCGATAATATCTGCGACCTGATCGCTACTGATAAACAGATTAGTCCACACACCTTTCGGCGCGCCTGCATCCAGAATCAACTGTTCAAAGGCTTCAGCACATTGTGGAACAATGCTGGCGTGCTTGGCTACCACAGGGTTACCAATCGCACAGTTTGGGGCAAAGACACGCATCAATTGATAGAATGGGAAGTTCCAGGGTTCTACCGCCATAATAATGCCTAAGGGATGATGCTCTACCCATGCTTCTCCCAGTTCCGTTTCATAAGAAACTGGCGCTAAAAACTCTTTGGCATGATCTGCATAATACTCAGCAATTTTGGCACAGCTTTCAATCTCACCTTCACTCTGCTTGATCAGCTTACCCATATCCAGCGTCATGATTTTAGCCAGTTCTGACTTGCGTTCCCGCATGTTGCTTGCCAGTTTACGAAGTACCTCAATCCGGGTATCTACTTGTTGAGTCCAATCCGACTTCAGGATTTTTTCTGCGGTATCCAAGGTATTCTGGATATCTTGATCAGTATGTGACGGATAATCTTTTAATTTCTGGTTGTTAAAGGGGTTAACGGATTGATAACTCATAATTAGATCCCTGCTTGGCCAATTCAATTTTTATAAATGGATAACAACGTGGTTCGCGTCGTGACAGAGGTAGTGGAACCGTGAAGCTTTCACTAAAAAGGTCTGAAAAGCTGTAAAGACGCCATATCAAATTAGCATTGTTTTTTTCTGACTATGGCTTTGCTTACAGATTGGTTCAAAAGATTACGCAGCGCAGGTAAAAGTTATATCGAGTGGTACAAAATTATGGCTAATTAGAAACTATAAATAAAACACCAATATTCTTGAAATCGTTATACGAACCATGTGTTAAAAGTTTAGAAAAGAATTTTATGGGATTAAGAATATTCAATTAAAGCCTCAATATAGCTATTTTTTTAAATTAAATAAATTACAATAAAAACAATTACTTTTATACCACATTTATATGAATATTAAATTTTACAGAAATACGCCTAATGAGAAATTTATCCCTCATCAAGATGATGAGTATGATCAACAAACTAATGACTTAAATGATCTCAAAACTAAACTTAAAACAGCCCTTCAAATGCCTAACATTATGGTACTAGCTGGTAGTGGAACTTCACTCGGTAAAGTAAAAGGTCCAAGTATGCCTGATTTATGGACATTTTGTATTGAAGATCCATCTAGGAAAGCTGAAGCAGATAAAATTATTGCGCAAATTAAATACGATCTTACTAATCCTAATAATAAAAATATTGAAGAATTTCTCTCATACTGTGAAGCATATCAACAAATAAAAGAATGTCCTGAATTAGAAGATTTCTTAATAAGATCAAAAGAAATTATCTTAAATAAGTGTAAATTTGATAAACCCCTATCCGATTTATTCGCCCATATGGAGTTTATAAAAAAACTTGCTAGACGAAAAAGTAAAGATAACCGAATTAAACTTTTTACTACGAACTACGATACATGCTTTGAAGAAGCGGCAGGGAAAATTGGAATTACAATCATAGATGGGTTCACTTTTTCCGCACCTAGAATTTATAGTCCTCAATTCTTTGACTACGATATCATTAAAAGAGATTCTATAAATACATCCAATACACCGAAATATTTAGATGGTGTATTCCATATGTATAAATTACACGGATCTGTTAATTGGTTTAAAAGAAAAGAAACTGATGGTAGTTTTATTATTGAACAAAAAGAATCTGATGATGCTAAAAATGTATGTATGATTTTTCCTGCAAAAGGTAAATATCAACAGTCTTACATTCAACCTCACTTAGAACTTATAGCAAAATTTCTTCAAGGAATTCGTGAGCCAAATACTTGCTTAATTACTACTGGTTTTGGTTTCAATGATGACCATTTATCCGAACCAATTTATGCAGCTTTACAATCTAATCCACACTTAAAATTAATTATCGTAGATCGGTCAGTAGAAAGAAAATTCAAAGATCTTGATAATTTTTCACCCTATTGGAAAAAATTTAAAGCATTAGCAGATAAAGGATTAGATATTTTATTTATTGAAGCTGACTTCGAAAATTTTGCAATAAATATTCCAGATCTTAAAGCTTTGAGTCCTGCGGAAAACCTTTACCAGGTTATTCATGGAGGAACACTTAATGCGTAATTTAGAAGAATTAGGAATTGTGCGTTCTGAACTTCTATTTGGAAAAGTTAATGCGATTTCAGCAAATTCTGTTCAATTCGAATTTATAAATATAAACCATCAAGCTACATACTTAGAGGGAAGACGATACGGTAAAGGAGAAGTTGGAGAATTTGTAGTTATTGAAAGTCAAGTTAATTTAATTCTTGGACGTATTGTTGAAATTAAAAAAGATGATCTTGAGCTATCAAATCTAGAAATTGTTGGTCGTATTCAATTACTCGGATCAATCCAAATGGATAATCTAAGAGTTACAGCAGGTATTGATTATTATCCAAGTATTAACGATTTAATTTATTCCGCACCACACGAATTCATTGCAGACATCCCTCGTAGGATGAATAATAAGATTCCTAAAATTGAGTTAGAAATTGGTTCTATAGATCTTGATAGAGACTGCAAAATCACAGTTACACCAGAGAAGTTATTTGGCCGCCATCTTGGAATATTAGGATCAACAGGTGGTGGAAAGAGCTTCACTACAGCTCGAATCTTAGAAGAATGTTTAAAGCACAATTCACGTATAATTTTATTAGATCCAACTGGTGAATATAGAGGCTTTAATAGCGAAGATATTTTTCATGTTCATTTAGGCAAGCCAATGTATGAAGTAGCTGGTTCCAAGGAATGTTACTTACCACCTGAATGCTTCATTGAAACAGATTTTTTAGCTTTATTTGAGCCATCAGGCAAAGTCCAAGGCCCAAAATTTAAAGAAGCTATCCGAAGTTTAAAAATCGCAAACTTAAAACCTGATGTATTTACCAATGGATATGTACCTAAAATAAATTCTTATAAACATGATTTTTTATCAGCTATAAATGATCCTTCTCTGGATCTAAATTCTCCCCAGCTTACTTTTAATATTTTTAATCTTAATATTCAAATTGAACATGAATGTGTCTTCCCTGAATTTAGCACCTCTTTTACTAGCCCCAAAGATCCTACTCGTTGGGGAAATTCAGATGGCGCTTCATATACAAGCTGCTTACCCTTAATAAGTAGAATTACTAGTATTATTCACTCGCCTCCTTTTAATACATTATTTACATCCTCAACTACAAAACTCCCTTTAACAACTGTCTTAAGCCGTTTTGCAGTTGCTACTGAAACTAGTAAAAAATTAATAAGAATAGATCTTAGTGGAATTCCATTCGAATATAAGG
This sequence comes from Acinetobacter sp. YH16031, assembly GCF_013417335.1. Lineage (NCBI taxonomy): Bacteria > Pseudomonadati > Pseudomonadota > Gammaproteobacteria > Moraxellales > Moraxellaceae > Acinetobacter > Acinetobacter sp. YH16031. The sequence continues at coordinate 31,121 of NZ_VPED01000028.1, read as the reverse complement.
CTCGTGAAATTATTGCTAATTGCATTGGTAGAGTACTATTAAATGAATCTAGAAAAGGTACTTTTTCAAATAAACCTATTGTAGTTTTCTTAGATGAAGCACATAACTTCATCGGTAAATCAATTGGTAATGAAGATACCTTAGCTAAACTAGATGCTTTTGAACTCATTGCAAAAGAAGGACGTAAGTTTGGATTAAATATCTGCCTTGCCACACAAAGGCCAAGAGATATTACTGAAGGCGTTCTAAGCCAGCTTGGCACTCTCATCGTTCATCGCCTTACAAACGATAGAGATCGTGAAATTGTAGAACGTGCATGCGGTGAGATTGATAAAGCTGCATCTGACTTTTTACCAAGCCTCCAACCTGGCGAAGCTGTCATCATTGGCAATGACTTCCCTATTCCACTAACTATAAATATTAAGAAACCCACAATTAAACCAAATTCAGAAGGTGCAAATTTTCAAGAAAATTGGGCATAAAAAAACCACCCTTTCGGGTGGTTTTTTCAATCTTAAACCAGCAATTACATTGCACGGTTTTTGATTTTGCGGATCGTTTCCAGCTGAGCAGCAGTTTCTGCAAGAGCAGCCAAAGCAGCAGCAGAGTCCAAATCGCTCTTTTGATTTGCTAGCAATTGTTCAGCGTGTTTACGCGCTTCAATAATTGCCGCTTCATCCAAGTTTTCTGCACGGACTGCTGTATCAGCAAGAACCGTAACAACATGCGGTTGAACTTCTAGAACACCACCAGATACATAGATTAATTCTTCTGTACCGTTTTCCAAAATAACGCGGATCGCGCCAGGTTGGAGCAAAGTTACCAGCGGAGCGTGACCAGGCATAATACCTAACTCACCGCCAGCACCTTTAGCAATTAGCATAGTTACAGTGCCTGAGTACAAAGACTCTTGAACACTTACAACGTCACATTGCATAGTCGCCATGAGAATCTCCTAAATTAGGGAACTAATTAAAGTTTCTCAGCTTTAGCAATCACTTCGTCAATACCACCAACCATGTAGAACGCTTGTTCTGGGATGTGATCGTATTCACCAGCTAGAAGACCTTTAAAGCCACGAATCGTTTCTTTAAGCGGTACAAGTTTACCAGGAGCACCAGTAAACACTTCAGCTACGTGGAACGGTTGAGAGAAGAAACGTTGGATCTTACGTGCACGGTATACAGTAAGTTTGTCTTCTTCTGACAATTCGTCCATACCAAGAATTGCGATAATGTCTTTCAATTCTTTATAACGTTGAAGAACGTTTTGAACTGAACGAGCGATTTCGTAATGCTCAGTACCAACTACAAGTGGATCTAGCTGACGTGAAGTAGAGTCAAGTGGATCGATCGCAGGGTAAATACCTTGAGAAGCGATGTCACGGCTCAATACAACAGTTGCGTCCAAGTGAGCGAACGTAGTTGCAGGCGATGGATCTGTTAAGTCATCGGCAGGTACGTATACCGCTTGGATTGACGTAATAGAACCAGACTTAGTCGATGTAATACGTTCTTGAAGAACACCCATCTCTTCTGCAAGAGTCGGTTGGTAACCTACTGCAGATGGCATACGACCTAGAAGTGCTGATACTTCAGTACCTGCTAGTGTATAACGGTAGATGTTGTCTACGAACAATAGTACGTCACGGCCTTTACCGTTTTCGTCTTTTTGATCACGGAAGTACTCAGCCATAGTCAAACCAGTCAACGCTACGCGTAAACGGTTACCTGGTGGCTCGTTCATCTGACCGTAGACCATTGCTACTTTGTCAAGAACGTTAGAGTCTTTCATTTCGTGATAGAAGTCATTACCTTCACGAGTACGTTCACCAACACCAGCAAACACAGATAAACCTGAGTGCGCTTTCGCGATGTTGTTGATCAACTCCATCATGTTTACAGTTTTACCAACACCGGCACCACCGAACAGACCAACTTTACCACCTTTCGCGAACGGGCATAGTAAGTCGATGACTTTAATACCAGTTTCTAGAAGGTCAGTAGAAGCCGCTTGTTCTGCATAAGAAGGCGCTTGACGGTGAATTGGTAAACGCTCTTCAGTCGCAACAGGACCAGCTTCATCGATCGGGCGACCAAGAACGTCCATGATACGGCCAAGAGTCGCTGTACCTACTGGTACAGAGATCGGAGCGTTAGTGTTAGTTACGTTCAAACCACGCTTAAGGCCTTCAGTAGAACCCATTGCAATAGTACGAACTACGCCATCACCAAGTTGTTGCTGAACTTCTAATGTAGTTTCAGTACCGTCAACTTGGAGAGCGTCATAGATCTTAGGAACGCTGTTACGTTCAAACTCGACGTCGATAACCGCGCCGATGATCTGAATGATACGACCGCTACTCATTGCTGTCTCCTCAATTCAAACTAATATATGTTAAACGGCAGCGGCACCACCAACGATCTCAGAAATTTCCTGAGTAATCGCGGCTTGACGCAGCTTGTTATAAATAAGTTGCAGGTTCTTGATCAATTCACCCGCGTTATCAGTTGCAGCTTTCATTGCAACCATACGAGCAGACTGCTCACACGCGATGTTTTCGATCACACCTTGATACACCACAGACTCGATGTAACGAACCAACAAGCCATTTAAAAGCTCTTCAGCTTCAGGCTCGTAGATGTAGTCCCAACCGTATTGACGGTTAAGCGTCTTGTCTTCTTCAGCAGCTGCCAAAGGAACAAGCTGTTCGATCTTTTGGTTTTGAGTCATGGCGTTGACAAAGCCGTTAGAAACCAGATAAATACGATCTAATTCGCCTTTATCATAAGCGTCTAACATCACCTGTACAGAACCAGATAACTGTTCAAGACTTGGAGTGTCGCCCACTTGAGTGGTCGCACCAAGCACTTTACCGCCGTAGTTTTTAAAAAACGAAACCGCTTTTTGACCAATCAAAGCAAATTGAACTTCAATTGACTGCTCTTGTTGCTGTTGAACGTGTTTTACCACTTTCTTGAACAGGTTAATGTTCAAACCACCAGCAAGGCCACGATCTGAAGACACAATGATATAGCCAACGCGCTTAACAGGACGTTCAACCATATAACGGTGTTTATATTCAGGATTCGCTTGTACCAAATGAGCAATTACACGGTGCATATTTTCGGCATACGGACGGCCTTGAGCCATGCGCTCTTGCGCACGACGCATCTTAGAAGCTGCTACCATCTGCATCGCGCGAGTAATTTTCTGCGTGCTTTTGATACTAGCTACTTTGGCGCGAATTTCTTTTAAATTTGCCATACGCTTAACCTAGTATTCGAAGGCCCTTACGAGCCCTCGAAGGTTGATTCCGTGAACCAAACCAACACCAATCTAGCAAGTTGCTAAATTAGTAAGTTTGAGTCGCTTTGAATTTTTCAATACCAGCTTTGAATTCAGCTTCGATATCTTTATCCCAAGCACCAGTCTCGTCAATTTTTTGCATTAACGCAGCGTGTTCTGAACGGAAGTAAGCAATTAACGCAGCGTCAAAGTCTACGATTTTCTTAACTTCTACGTCAGCCATGTAGCCTTCGTTAGATGCATAAACTGATACAGCTTGGTCAGCGATTGAGTATGGAGCATATTGTTTTTGCTTCATAAGCTCAGTTACGCGTTGACCGTGTTCAAGTTGTTTACGAGTTGCTTCGTCAAGGTCAGAAGCGAACTGAGCAAACGCTGCCAATTCACGGTACTGTGCAAGTGCAGTACGGATACCACCAGACAATTTCTTGATGACTTTAGTCTGCGCAGAACCACCAACACGAGATACAGAAATACCCGCGTTCACAGCAGGACGAATACCCGCGTTGAACAATGATGTTTCAAGGAAGATCTGACCGTCAGTAATCGAAATTACGTTTGTTGGTACGAATGCAGATACGTCACCTGCTTGAGTTTCAATAATCGGCAATGCAGTTAATGAACCAGTTTGGCCTTTAACTTCACCGTTAGTGAATTTCTCAACGTAGTCAGCAGATACACGAGAAGCACGTTCAAGTAGACGTGAATGTAGATAGAACACGTCACCTGGATAAGCTTCACGACCTGGTGGACGACGAAGAAGCAATGAAATTTGACGGTAAGCAACAGCTTGTTTAGACAAGTCATCATAGATGATCAGAGCGTCTTCACCGCGGTCACGGAAGTATTCACCCATTGTACAGCCAGAGTATGGAGCCAAGAACAGCATTGCTGCTGGATCGGCTGCAGCTGCTGCTACAACAGTTGTATACGCCATAGCGCCAGTTTCTTCTAGCTTACGTACTACGTTTGCGATAGTTGATTGTTTTTGACCAACTGCAACGTAGATACATTTAATGCCAGAGTTTTTCTGAGCGATGATCGCGTCGATCGCCATAGCTGTTTTACCAGTCTGACGGTCACCAATGATCAACTCACGTTGACCACGGCCTACTGGGATCATTGTATCTACTGATTTATAACCAGTTTGTACAGGTTGATCCACTGATTGACGCCAAATTACGCCTGGTGCTACTTTTTCAACAGCATCAGAAAGTTTTGCATCAATAGGGCCTTTACCATCAATTGGGTTACCCAAAGCGTCTACGACACGGCCAAGAAGTTCAGGACCAACCGGAACTTCTAATACACGACCTGTACAACGAGCTTTTTGACCTTCTTGAAGGCTTAAGTAGTTACCTAAAACAACGACGCCCACTGAATCCTGTTCTAGGTTCAGTGCCATACCGTATAAGCCGCCGTCGAATTCGATCATTTCACCGTACATTGCATCAGCAAGGCCGTGAATGCGCACAATACCGTCGGATACCATAACAATGGTACCTTCGTTTTTAGCGGTCGCGCTGGTGTCCAGATCGCCGATACGCTGTTTAATGAGCGCACTGATCTCGGATGGATTCAGTTGTTGCATTGCGCTATACCTCAATCTTTTTAAAGTTCAGTCTTCTTATATGCAATTAAGCTAGAAGACGAGTACGCATTTTTTCAAGCTTATTAAGCGCAGAATCATCTATCACTTGGTCGCCTGCACGAATAACCACACCCGCGATTAACGCCGGGTTAACTTCTACAGAAACGTTTACTGCTGCATTGAATTTTTTCTCTAACGCATGAGTAAGAAGTTGTTCCTGTACAGAAGTCAATGGGAATGCTGATTCAATTACAACATCCACAGTATTGTTATTCTGTGATTTGAGCTGTTCATATTCTGCAGCGATTTCAGGAAGCAAAGCCAAACGTGCGTTTTCAGCAAGCATAGTCAAAAAGTTTGACACTGCAGGCGTTTGGTCTTCACCTAAAACTTTAGCAAAAAGTGCCACCTGCTCAGCAGGTGTCAACTCAGGGCGATTTAGATAAGCTGAAAATGCTTCGTCTTGCACCGCAGCACTGAGCAATTCAAGTGCAGTTGACCAAGAGTCAGCTGTACCTTGCTCAGAAGCGTAAGCAAATGCTGCTTTAGCGTAAGGGCGTGCCAACGTCAAGAGTTCAGCCATAATCCGCCTCTCTTAAAGTTTAGCAGCCAGCTGAGTCAGCATGGCATTGTGAGCTTCTGCGTCAACTTGCTGGCTAAGAATTTTCTCAGCACCAGCAACTGCAAGAGCAGCCACTTGTTGACGTAATTCTTCGCGAGCAGCATTGATTTCAGTATCAACAGCTTCTTTAGCTTGTTGACGAATACGCTCACCTTCAGCTGACGCTTGAGTACGAGCTTCTTCGACCAATTGCGCTGCACGACGGTTCGCTTGTTCGATCAATTGAGCCGCTTGTGCTTTTGCCGCGTCCAGTTCAGCTTTCACTTGTGCTTGCGCATCTGCAAGGTCAGCCTTCGCTTTTTCAGCAGCGTTTAAGCCATCAGCAATTTTACGCTGACGTTCACTAATCGCATTGATTAGTGGTGGCCATACAAACTTCATGCAGAATGCGACGAAAATCGCAAACGCAATCGCTTGGCCAAACAATGTGAGGTTGATATTCATTGCAAATTCCTCAAATAGTGAATTTCGGAATTAAGCTGATTAACCTACAAATGGATTAGCGAAGATGAAGAACAAGCCAATACCAACACCGATCATAGGCACAGCATCAAGAAGACCTGCGATTAAGAACATACGAGTTTGAAGTTGTGGAGCCAATTCTGGTTGACGAGCAACAGCTTCAAGGAAGCGACCGCCTAAAAGACCAAAACCAATCGCAGTACCTAAAGCACCGAAAGCGATCAAGATAGCAGATGCAATTGCAACTAGACCTAAAGTGAGTTCCATGATAATTCCTCAGAGGTTAGGTTTTATACCAAATTAAGTTAAAAAATTGTGTGCCCAACCGCCCGATGACAGTTAGGCCATACCATTAATGCTTTTCGCTTGCCATGCTCATGTACACGATAGTCAACATCATGAAAATGAATGCTTGTAGCGTAATAATCAAAATGTGGAAAATCGCCCAAGGCACAGACAATGCCCACTGGATCCAGAACGGTAATAACGCGATAAGAATGAAGATTAACTCTCCCGCATACATGTTACCGAACAGTCGTAGAGCCAATGAAACTGGTCGCGCCAAGAAAGTAGTCAATTCCAACAATAAGTTGAATGGAATTAAAAGCACTTTAGCAACTGGATTACTTGGGTTGAATGGGTTAAGTGCCAACTCACCAACGAAGCCGCCAACACCTTTCTCACGAATACTATAGAAAATAATTAAGAAGAATACAGAAATAGACATACCTAAGGTAATGTTTGGATCTGTAGTCGGAACAATTTTAAAGTAAACCTGATGAGGGTCCACACCCAGCATAGATGCAATCGCCTGTTGAGCTACATAAGGAATAAAGTCAACAGGGATTAAATCCATCAAGTTCATGAGGAAAATCCACACGAAAATGGTTAATGCTAAGGGTGCAATTAATCGAGACTTCCCATGGAAGGTATCACGTACACTTGAATCCACAAACTCGATAATCACTTCAATTACTGACTGGAATTTACCAGGCACGCCTGAATTTGCAGCTTTCGCAACAATCCAGAACAATAAACAGAAGATCAGACCAAGTCCGATAGACCAACCCATTGAATCCAAGTGAATAGCAGTGAACCCCATCTGTTGAGCTTCTTCAGCAGACTCAGCCAACTTCCATGTACCGTCTGGCATTTTGCCATAGGTCATATTGGTCAAGTGATGCTTGATATACTCGGTCGAAGTAAGGGCATGTTCTTCAGCAGCCATAAATCACACCTGGTCAATGTCAAAAAACTATAGAACAAACGAATATCGCGTGCTGCTTGATATCTCGCCTGCTCCTAAAAAAACTTTTCAATTTTTTGTTGTGTTTAAACTCGTTTTTGTAGACGTGACACCCAAAAAGGAGCGACCCACGACATGGCTTGAACGAGCATAAAACCACAAAACAATGCCACCGGGGATAACGGCTGTACATTGCTTAAAATTAAAATGAAACCAACAATCACAATTGCAAACTTGCCCATCAAGCCTTTATACATGTTCGAAAGAACCTGCTTAGATGCCCGGGCTCCTGCCGCTCGAAATGATTGCCATGAAAAATAACAACTCGCAAGCCAGCAGACGAACGCCCCCAAAGCGGCACTCATGGCTACGGTTGAGTCTTTCACGACCCAGCCAATCAAGGCTGAAACAGGAATCATTAATGCTTGTAAGAGGACTAAAGCTTTCGCTAATCGTCGGTCAATCAAGCGACTAGTTCGGCTCATTATTTATTCACTCACAGCAAGCATGCTTGACAAGTTTAGCTGATGATTATTTTTAATCGCAGGCATTATAGAGTTACACCCCTGAACATGCAATCTTTTCCCGACCTTAGTCGTGTTTTTTTCAACAGATCAAATGCTGGCAAACTAATCAAAACTTGATTATTTTTAAATCATTGATGGGCATTTAACACACATTTACGGGTTTGCTCGGCCAATTTCTGCCAGGCCTGGATAAAGTCCCCTGCCCCACTCATGCTTTCATCGACACTCTGGAATACAATCGGTTTCAGTTTACGGTACTGATTTTCACCAGCATGTGCTTCTGCCAGCAGACACATTTTGCTCTGCACACGACTGTCTTGCAGATACTTGATTTGCGCCACGGTTGGTGACACATGTGGATCATCGGTTAAAGCCCCCATGAACTTCAGGTTCAATGGGCGTTCCAGATATTGATAGGCATCATGATAGGACCAATAGGGTTGAGCTTTACTTGTAGAACTATAACGCTGTGCAGTCAAAAACATGGTTTGGGCAAAGTCACGCGCATTTTTCCAATAGGCCTCCCGATGCTCAGGCAGCTGCTGAGAACGTAGAGCTGCAATAAAGAAACCGATACGTACTGCATTATTTGGATCAAGCCAAACATGGGTATCGATGGTATCTTTTAAGGCTTGCCCACGTGGATTACGCATTGGCAAAGTGGTCAGAATACCCGAATCTAAAATCGCGATACTTTTATTGTTATTGTTCAACACTTTTGCCAACGGTGCTTCATGTGCCTGCCCTAACCAGATCACCAGACCAGCATCCTGAATCGTTTTACGGTGTGCCGGGGTCAGGCTGACATCATGACCGCTTTGATTGGCCAATAATAAAGTCGGCTGTTCCACGCCTTGAGTAATGGTCTTGGCAATCAGATAAATCGGCTGCGTTGAAACCACCAAACTTTGCGACCAGCTAAGGGTACTGAACAAAGCCAGACTACACAGGGCAAGGAAACGGAACATGAAGAGAAATCACTATATAAGGACAAATTTAATAGTGTTATAATATAACAAAATCACAAAAATACCTATGCCCAATCGAAACTCTGGGCGCTTCATGTTAAGATTTGAAATCTTTTAATTTTCAGTTTCGCACCTGAGGTGAACTATGGGTTCATGTTCGCACGAACACCACAATGCATTGCACGGCGTACACGACCATCCAAATGTCGCGCAACGTCTGGCCGAAGCAGAGAGTCTTTGTGCGGCAAGTGGCGCACGCCTCACTCCTTTACGCAAAGAGGTACTGGAACTGATTCTGAATGCAAGCGGCCCGATGGGTGCGTATGACCTGCTGGCACAAATGAAAAATGCCAGTGACCGTCCCGCTGCCCCACCAACGGTGTACCGTACACTCGACTTTTTATTAGAAAAAGGCTTTATTCACCGCCTGACCTCTATTAATGCCTATATTCCCTGCTGCCATCCGCGTGAAGGCCATCAGGCGGCATTCTTGATTTGTACTGAATGTAAAGCAGTCAAAGAAGCATCTGCACAAGGTTTATTAGAACAACTGGATGCCTTGGCGGCTTCAGACGATTTTAGTGCACACCACAGCATTATCGAAATTTCAGGAATCTGTCAGCAGTGTCGCAACAAAGCTTGAATGCATCACCCTTGATCCAGCTTTCCAAGATCTGGGTCAATATTGATGATCGTGACATTTTAAAGGCGATTGATTTCTCTTTGCAGGAGAAAGAGATTGTTACGCTGATTGGTCCGAACGGTGCCGGTAAGTCGACCTTAATAAAGGTCATGCTTGGAATCGTCAAACCAAAATCCGGTGAAATCAAAACGGCGCGCAAGCTGAAATTCTCTTATGTGCCACAGAAATTCAATCCTTCACATAGTCTGCCACTACGTGTCAAAGACCTGTTAGCTCTAGAAAAATGCCCTGCGGATATTAAGGCAGAAATCATCCGTGATACTGGCATTGCCAAACTGGAAAATTCTAAAGTACAACAGCTTTCCGGCGGTGAACGTCAACGTGTGTTGTTGGCTCGCGCCTTATTACGTCAGCCGGATATTCTAGTACTGGATGAACCGATGCAGGGTCTAGATATTCAGTCTGAGGCTGAACTGTATGAATATGTGCGTAGCCTGCCGGAAAAATATGGCTGTGCCATTTTAATGGTCTCACATGACCTGCAATGGGTAATGCAAGGCACGCATCGCGTGGTATGTCTCAACAAACATATCTGCTGTAGCGGTCTACCAGAAAGTGTGCAGCAGCATCCAGAATATCAAGCCATTTTTGGTACCAATCGGGTGTTCTACCAGCATCATCATGACCATTGTGCGCATGGTGATTCAGCCACACCATGCCAGCACGATTCACGCCCTCACATTCACCCCGAGCCGGAAGCTTAAGCCATGATGGATTGGTTATCTCTCCTATTACCTGCATGGATTATGGGAACACTCTTGGTGTTCCTGACCGCACCGCTTGGCTGTCTGATGCTATGGCGCCGTATGTCATTTTTCGCCGACACCATGGCACATGGTACTTTGCTCGGTGTTGCAATTGCTGGTGCGATGAGCCTGCCACTCTGGATGGGGGTCAGCTTTATTGCAGTCTTATTGGTCGCTGTACTATGGGTACTGTATGACCCGCGTTTGCCGAATGATGCATTATTGGCACTCTGTTCAGCAACCCTGCTCTGTTCAGGTTTATTATTCATTCAGCATTTACCGAGTTTAAGACCGGAACTGCTTAGCTATTTATTTGGTGATCTACTCACCATTTCATGGACAGATCTTCCTACTTTTGCCGTCGTGATTATCTTGGCCTTGGCCGTTCTGTATAAAAGCTGGCAGGCGCAAATCCAAATTGCGATTGATCCTGATATGGCGATCAGTGAAGGCGTAAATGCAAAACTGCAGCGTCTGATCTTCATGTTGTTACTGGCGCTGTTTACTGTATTGGCATTACGTGCGGTCGGTTCTCTTTTGATGGGCGCATTGCTGGTGATTCCAGCACTCACCGCTCGCCTACTGGCAAATTCCCCTCGTCAAATGGTGATGTGGGCTTTTGTGATTGCACAAATTGGTGTGACAGTCGGACTCTGGTCAAGTGCAGGTCTAAATACGTCAACAGGTCTGACCATTGTGCTGACCATGTCAGTGTTGTTTGCTGCTATTTTTATTCTGCAGAAGTTTAAAAAACTGGCTTAAGACATGGCAGGTAAATTTTATCTAATTAGTGCCTGCTTGCTCGGACACAAGGTTCGTTATGATGGTCGCGACTGTCTGGTAAAAGAGTTGGTCGATTATTTATTGCCGGATCAATATGTCACGATTTGCCCTGAAGTCAGTGGTGGTTTGCCTATACCTCGACCCGCAGCAGAGATTCAAGGCGGGACAGGATTAGAAGTTCTTAAAGGTTTAGCTCAAGTAACAGATATTCAAGGAAGGGATGTATCTACTGCTTTTATACAGGGAGCATATGCCGCCTTGGAGCTAGCACAGAAATTTCAAGTCACCCATGCAGTCTTAAAAGCCAATAGTCCATCTTGCGGCAGCAAGCTGATTTATGATGGTTCATTTACTGGAAATAAAATTCAGGGTGATGGCGTGACGGCTGCATTATTTAAACAGCATGATATTGAGGTCATGACTGAAGATGAATTTTTACAGATGATTCTTTAAGAGATCGTTGAATTCCCTCTCCTTTAAGGAGAGGTTTCCCTACTGATGCACCAAACTCAATAAAAACGCAGCTCCGGCGAACAAGCTGGCAAAAGTTCGATTCATGACTTTCTGCTGTTTTGGCGATTTCAAAAGTCGCAGAACCTTGGCAGCCAGACCGGTATAACCTGCCATTACGATCAGATCAATCGTTACCATAGTCGCGGCCATAATCACATATTGAATCCATTGCGGTTTAGATAAGTCCAGAAATTGCGGTAATACTGCCAGCAAAAATACAATTGCCTTGGGATTACTCATATTGACCAGAAAACCGTGGATGACGAGTTTTCCAGCTGATTTTCGTGCGAGTTCATGTTTAATTTCAATCGACTGCGCTGGTGCTTTCCACTGCAAAAAGGCCAGATACAATAAATAGGCAACTCCAAACCATTTCACAGCAAGAAATGCCCAAGGTGTAGTCGCGAACAATACCCCTGCCCCGGCAGCCACAATGGCAATTTGAACCAATAGGGCGAGTTGCAGGCCGAGCGCATTCCAGTATCCATGTCGAAAGCCATAATTTAGTCCGCTCGACATCGAAGCAATAGCACCCGCACCTGGAGAAATACTGATCACCCAACAGGCTAACATATAAGCAAACCAGACTTGATAGGACATGGAGATTTAACTCATTCAAATTCAGGATCTAATTATATGACTTTTCCAATATTTTCAGCCAAAAAAATTGCTTAAACATCAGACTGCATACTATTCACTCTATAGCGCTTCAGGCACAATAGCAGGATTGGATACAGAAATTTATTACAGGAGCCATGAATGACAGCCCAATCTGTAATTTTGCCATTACCTTCAGATCATGCTCGCTTTATTGTTTTACGCCTGAAAGATCTCAATATTGAAGATTTTAAAGAACGATTAGAACAGCTATTTACGACACGCGATCGCCTGATTACCCAACATCCGAATGCGCAAATTAAAACGGCTGTCGCTTTTGGTCCTGAACTCTGGTCAAAATTGTATGAACAGGCACCTGCTGGTTTTAAACAATTAGAGCCAATTCAAGGTTCATTTAATATGCCTGTGGTTCCCGCTGATGTACTGATTCATATTGCCAGTGCGCGTGCTGATATCTGTTTCGCCTTGAGTCAGTCTTTCTTTGAAGGTATTCGCGATCAGGTTGAAGTACTAGATGAGCGTGTTTGCTTCCGTTACTTTGATGGCCGTGATATTACCGGTTTCATCGATGGGACTGAAAATCCGCAATTCCCGGATGATCGAGCTGAAGTGGCTTTACTGGGTGAAGATGCTGGCATTTTCCAAGACGGTTCATTCATTTTTGCACAGCGTTATGCGCATAACCTGGATAAATGGAAGAAACTCAAAGTCGATGCTCAAGAACAAGTGATGGGTCGTACCAAACTTGAATCGATTGAACTCGGGGATGAGGTAAAACCTGCCAATGCGCATATCGCTCGTACTGTCGTTGAAGATGAGGGAGGCGAGGAAATGGAAATTCTACGTCACTCTCTGCCTTATGGAGATGGTCGTGGTGACCAAGGTCTATTCTTCATTGCTTATACCAAAGACCTGAAAATCATTGATGCCATGTTAGTGCGCATGTTTGGTACATCAGGCGATGGGATCCATGACCGCTTGCTACACTTCGTGACTCCAATGGATGGTGCGTATTACTTTGCGCCGAGTGAGGAATTGCTGGAAGAGGTTTTGGAAGGGTAAAGTGAAAAGCCGATGAAAGTCGGCTTTTTAAATCAATTATTCTTAGAATGAGAATTCTTTTTTATTATTTCCTTCAAAATATTTTATATTCAAATTATTATCAATCTCTACATTCTTTCCTGCATATATATATTTTTCTGAAATTAAGTTAAAATCTTTAACTTTCATAATCCTTAAATTGGCCCCTTCTTCATCAAAAAACGGAGATACTATTAAAAAGAAATCTTTTTCTCCTTTCAAGAGCACACTCATTCCATCTTGAGGATTAATAAAGTTATACTTATTCAACATTGTTTGCGAAGATATCAATCTTAACCCATTACACTTATTTAATTTAATATTATTTATACATTTAAAATGAATATCGGATGAATAGGGCAATTTAGAAAATTCTTTATTATTTAAATTCAAATCCTCTATTTTACTTATACGACCTTTTTCAAAATTATAACATTCATCTTCAATATTAATATTATTATTTTTTAAAAAATAGGTAGTTCCTGATAAACAAATTTTATTACCCTTCTTATTGTATTTTATAATAGCAGGTTCATTATAAATCTCCCTTAACTTACCATCAACAAAATTACCTACCATCTGAGGAACAGGAATTACTTTTTTCCCTAACGGGTCTAATATAACTATCAGCTTAACAACTCTACTTTCACCTACACCTAAATCTCTATTATGATTTAAGATTAATAACACTTTATCATTTGAAAAATTAGGTAAATCTTTAATATGCTTATTATAAACCTCAAGCTTATCTTTCGAACAAAAATCAATATTTCCACCTTCAAAATAACATTTTGAGACATTATCTGAAGTTATCAATATATTTTCTTTGGGGTATGTACAACTCGAAAATCCTAAAATAGAAAGAAATAATAAAATTAATTTGAACTGCATTTTTAAAACCTATTTATTTGAATGATAAGTATGTATTTTCTCAAATATAACTTTAACTTTCTCAGTAGAATGTTTATTTGCTTTATTTGTTCTAGATTCATGGTAACCAATATTACCATCAGAAATAACCCCATATTTATTCTTTTTTCCCTTTGGTAAAGCAATTGAAGCCCACTCTTTAGAAGCATCAACCATAGCCTGTTCTACAGTTTTATTTCCATTAATAATCAGGTTATAGATAGATGAACGACCTCTTAATAAATGTTCCTTAAAGACTCTTTCTTGCATATCATGATCATACAACTCATTACCAGTCAAATTTAGTCTTGCTTTAGCTGCCGCTAGAGTAGAAGGAATCGTTTGATATTTCCCCGTTGCAAATCTTCTTCTGTTATCATCCCATTTATATTTTTTTGCAGCCTCTAAAAGCTCATCAATAGTTTTCCCAGTAATTGTACCTGGCAAGTCATTCATTTTCCCATATTTGACCCTTTTCCCTTCAGGAGCTCCCGCATTCCAAGCTTCATAGCTACCTTCACCACTAGCAATTGCGTCCCCTAACTCTTTTACAAGATCATCAATAGTTTGGTCTGTTATTTTAGAAATAGTAGAAGTATTTACAATTATTCCTGCACAATTAAAAATAGAATTTATATTTAGTGATTTAGCAATCTCAACTATCGGCTTACCATTTAGATCTTTAATCTCTTTTTTAAAGTATTCATCATTAAAGTAAATACTCGAGAATCTTGTTACATCAAAATGAACCCAAGTAGTTGCTCCATTTGCTCCACTCTTAAATTTTGTTGGCTCTAAATATATTTTATCAGAAGCCCTTTCTTCACTTGCTCCCATTTTTACAGTCATAATTTCTTTTCTAATAAACTCTACATCTTCTATAGCCTTAGTTCTTTTCCCATTTTTTTTGATGTGTATATCTAGCGCTAAACCCATATGGTTTACTGTGGTTCTGCCTTTTTTCTTATTATCACCTATACATCTATAACCAGATTCAATATAAGCCACTTCAAGGCCTTTAGGTTTAAATTCATTTTTTAAATAGAAATTTAAAGATTTTAATATCCATATTAATGACCTATGTAATCCTGGATATTCATTGGCAGTATTAAAGCCTGACTTTGTATTTCTTCTATTCATACCATAGCCTGAACATTCTCCACAAGGGCAACTGGCTTTAGCCATAAAATTAGCAATCGGGTATTCATAATAAAACTTATCTAAAGCAACTAAAACACTGCCACATATTTTTCCAGTTTCTGGCACCCCCATATAATCTCTTTGAAACTGTTTAATACATTTCGCAGTTAAAGGAGTAAACTCATCTGTAGGTAATGCACCTCCAAATCCAGCTAATCTGATATTAACTTCTCTAATTAATTCACTTTGACCTTTTGATATACACTGAGGATTATTTTCACACAAATTTTTGGTATTGGTTTTAGGTGTTCCACTCTCTTGGCTACGGTCTTCTGTAATATCAATTTTTACCGATTCTGAAAGTGCTTTTTTCCCTTCTTCATACCATTCATTAAGTTGTTCTAACGCTTTCCTTTGGTATTCTTCAAATGTAGTAGCAATGCCTGTATCTGCCGTAGTAGCAACTTTTTTATCTTCTGTTTTACTTTTTTCTATTGGTTGAGTACTCGTTTTTTTATTCGTACTAATATTATTCCCTGTTGCAGGTGTATTAACTGGTAGCTTAATTACTTGGCCTATACTAATTCTATTAGCATCTTTTATTTTATTCAGCTTTTCAAGTGCTCGAACTGTGGTCTGATATTTCTGCGCAATAGATGATAAAGTTTCACCCTTTTCAATAGTATGTGTTTTACGCTTATAACTTCCCTGACTTCCATTATTATCAACTGTTTTTAAATCCAATAGAATTTTAGGGCTAATTACCGTGACAAGCATACGATCTTTCGACATTGTGAATGTCTGAACTTTTTTCATACCTATGCCAAAAAGGCTTTTGACGTAAATATCTAAAACTGTTCCTTTATCTCTTTGAATCTCGTATAGGCATCCTTTAGAGTTGGTAAAGCCACGCACTACATGTTGGCCTGTTTTACTATTTTTAACTTCATATTGAACTTTAGAAATTGGGTTACCCAATAAATCTAAAATTTGTATGGTTGCTAAAGACTTATTCACCATTTTTGTTTTTATATCCTAGTTATTATTATGTTCTATTAAATCTTCTACATCATAACCCTGAACATTTAATTCCCAATCATCATTAAGGCCTACTAAAACTTCAATCTTAGAAGGATCTGCTGTAGTCATTTTTTTAGTACGACCATGCTCATCAAGCTGACCTGATATATATGAATTTGTCTCTGGAATAAAAGCTTTATAAGTTAATGTACTGAAGTCAGATTGCCAAAATAAATCATATACATCCAGTCTGTTGCTATATAAAGGCTTGTTGGGAAGCTGAGGTACTTCATACGTTACGTTTGCTCCCCCCATAAAACTATGCTGCCCCGCTTTACACTCAAACTTCCCATCTGTTACTCCAAATACACCTTGTCCATTAATCTTTAACTGAGAACCACCAGCAGTAAGCACAATTTCTTTAGGGCTTATAATTTCAATTCGATCTTCAGTTGAAATAATTTTTACTTTATGACGAGCAATTGTTTCTATTGCGTCATCTTGTGCCTGGAGTTCGACCTTCCCCTTTGCCGCAATGGCTTTTAATCCTTGTTGGGCTGCAAATAAACTGATCTTGTCCTGAGAGTGAGCAATCAAAGATTTCTGTGTGGAAAAATTAATATTATCCGCAGCACTGTGGTTAATCTGCTGATCAGCTGAAAGATACAGATCTTCATTAGTTGAGAGTGCAATTGAATTCGGTGCACACAGCAGCATTAAAGCCTGTTTAAAGGTTTCAGCCTTGCTTTGATCTTGCTGTTCAATCTGATCCAGAAATTTTTTCAGATGATCTAACCCTTCTAAGGGATCTGTTTGCTGATTTTTGGCAATCTCACTTAAGGCTTTACTATGATTCAAACTAGATTCAAGCTGGCTTTTCGCAGGACTGGCATTTAAGTGATTGGCATTGGCATTTTCTTGTTTATAGGTAGAGAGAAGCAAGCCAGCTCCCGCTCTAAGTGCTCCCCATTGATCTGTTCTTAACTCAAAGCCCTCACCACGCCCGTCGCTAGCCTCATCTTCTTTTGGATGACTTAGATTTCCTAAATTTAGCTGACTGGCCCCATGACTACTTTGCAGCTGTGCACTAATCTGTCCAGTTGTATCATCGAAGCGAAGCTGGTTAAAACCTTCACCCTCCACCTCTTGAGAACGGATACCACTTAGTTTTTTAGTGAATGGCAACTGCCCCTTCTTATCAAATATAGTTTGATAACGTTCAGCTTCATGAATACGTCCAACAATAAAGGGACGATCAATATCCCCTTCGAAGAAATCAATCACTACGATTTCCCCGATACGTGGATGGAATCGGGCGCCATAACCTTCACCTGCCCATGGCGTTAGCACATCTACCCAGGCCGAATCAGTGTCATTATCATTGGCGCCAGCACCACCATCATGCTGATGATCTTCACTCCGGGTAAATAAAAAACGAACCTTTACGCGTCCCCATTCATCGACATAAATAGTCTCACCTTCAGGCCCTACCACTTTCGCCCGTTGTGGATAGGCCATTGGCCGATGTTGTAGTGGATGATATTCAGGTATCACCAGAATATCTCGACGAATTAAATACAGCTCATTGCCTTGTCTCTCGTCATCCAGAACTTTCCAGCGACTGGACAGCATGAGCTGATCCACCTGTAGCAAAATGTCTTTTGGTAAATTATTCTGGTTATAGAAGTGTTTGCCCAAAATTAAAAATTCACGCTCATTGCACGGATGTTGATCAATTTCGGGATGATCATGCAGTTCAAACCAGTAACCCACTTGGGCATCACGAACACTACTGCTGGCCTTAAAATATTTGGACTGCATGGCATGATAGTGACTAAGTTGCTGACTGAGTTGATCCAGTTGAGCTGGACTGGATGATGTAGCCTGATCTTCTCTCTTTAGGTCACTGGTCCAAGCTGGACTGATGTTCCAGACATCTTCCAGACTTAAACTGGTATGATCCTGAACACTACTTTGCTGAATATTCACTAACTGCTGGTTTTGCTCCTGCTCCAGATCTATAGCTTGCCAGCGTTGCAATGCAACACTATTTGGTACAAGTTGTCGCTCAGCAATTAGGCTGGTGATAGTATCGAATTGCTCAGTTGCATGACTGTGATGGAAGTGGATGGAACGGCGTTTTAAGGCTTGAAAATATTGCTGCCCATTAACAAGACGCAGGACTTGTGGCTGAATGGTTTGAGCTGAGATTGGAATAATTAATTCCTTTTCATCAATCAGCCAGTTAATACCCTCACTACGCCATAAGCGGGTCAGAAAATCATAATCACTTTCATTGGACTGTATGACCAATGGCCGTACATCATATTCACGATTTAGTCCGGAAAGATCCAAACTTAAACTTTTCGCAAATAAGCCACTTCGCTTTTGCCATTCAGTAAACAGAATCTCACTAATCGCTTTGATACTTTTATTCAAAAACACACGGCTATTACGGCGTTTATGCCAAAGTGAAGTCGCATCTTCGAGAGTCAGCTGATAGACACTTAAAGCACCATCGCTATGCCCCTGTTTAGCTGCGGTAATGATACCTGTAGTTCGGAAAAGCTCACCTTGATCAGTGACCTGATCAACAGCAACCTGACAGCCAATAAACTGTTTTAAAGCAATATAGGGATGAGTGGATAGACAAAGTAATTCAGCATGTAGCCCCTCATTGATCCAGTGCCTGCCTTCAATACGCTGAATCAGAACCTGAGAATTTAAAATTTCATTAGAAAATCGGAGATGAAGTGCACGCTTCTGTGAGCTTAGACCCAAGCCTTCAAGCACCGTATAAATACTCTGTAGCATTTTATAATTATTATTTGAGGTTATTTTTATCGCACTGATTTTAGGGAATAAGCTTAGAACAATCCATCTTGGTATTTATTTCACATGAATTAACCACGAATAGCCTTACCCTGAGCTTATATTCTCTATGCTTATGAAATAGAAGATGTATTCTGTTTCAACCTTTTCGATTTTTCTGATTATTTGCTGATTCACTTACTGCTACACTGAAAGCCGAATACTTTATATCTCCTACATCATCCTCGATTACAGGATAAGCCAGAGGCCAAGGACATGCTTGAGTTACATTCTAAACTTCCCAATCTGGGCGTCACCATTTTTAGCACCATGTCGGCCTTGGCACAAAAACTCGGGGCAATTAACCTGTCACAAGGTTTTCCAGATTTTCCTGCTCCACCGCAATTGATTGAAGCCCTCAGTCGGGCAGCTGAAAATGGTTTTAACCAATATGCGCCAGGTGATGGTTTACCAGTATTACGTGGGCTGGTCGCTGATCTTTATCAGCATCGTGACCAGCTCATTCTAGACCCGGTAGATGAAATCACCATTACTCCTGGCGCAACGATTGCAATCTTCTGTGCAATTCAGGCAACGGTACGAACAGGTGAAGAAGTCATTATTTTTGATCCCAGTTATGACAGCTATGCGCCAAGCGTGAAGCTGGTCGGTGCCAAACCGGTACATATCGCTCTGGCATATCCTGGTTTTTCTGTGGACTGGAATAAGGTCAAATATGCAATCAATGACCGTACCCGCATGATTGTAGTGAATACACCGCATAATCCCACCGGAACGGTATGGACAGAGCAAGACTGGCAACAGCTGATTGAACTGATTCGTGATCGCAATATTGTAGTTCTGTCTGATGAAGTTTATGAACATCTGGTATTTGATGAAGTTCGTCATCATTCTGCAGCATCATTTCCGGAACTCCGTGAACGCAGTTTTGTGATTGGTTCTTTTGGTAAAACCTTTCATGTGACCGGCTGGAAAACTGGTTTCTGTGTTGCACCGCCAGCCTTAATGCAGATGTTCAGACAGATTTACCAGTTTGTCAGCTTCTGTGGTGTAACGCCAATTCAGGTGGCTTTGACTGAATATATGCAGCTACATTCTGAACATATCCATGAGCTGTCCGGTTTTTATCAGACCAAACGGGACCTGTTTAATCATGCACTGACAGACTCCCTTTTTCACTGGACGCCATCACAAGGCACCTATTTCCAGAATCTGGATTACAGTGAAATTCGTCCTGATCTGGATGCACTGTCGATGTGCCATTATCTGGCGAAACAACACGGTGTTGTGGCGATTCCGGTATCAGCGTTTTATCAGGAGCCGCCTAAAGATTTACACTTATTACGCTTCTGCTTTGCCAAAAAAGATGAAACCTTGATAGAAGCAGCACATATTCTTTCCAAAGTTTAAAAAAATAGACTTATTGGTTACTGAAAAGCTAAGGCGTTCTTGATGCGGATCAAGGATAATTTAGTCCTGATAAATATATGAAAAATCAAGAACAGGATGTCATATGGCACAGCAAGCATTGGTTCACCAGCAGAATTTATGGAAAACATTTTTTATTTTCCTGTTACCGCTGGTCGTTACCAACATCCTGCAAAGCCTGTCCGGTACGATTAATACTGTTTTTGTTGGGCAAATGTTGGGCGTGCAAGCGATTGCAGCTGTGGCAGTATTTTTCCCGATCCTGTTCTGTCTGATGGCTTTTGTGATTGGTCTCTCTGCAGGTTCTACGGTTCTGGTAGGACAAGCTTGGGGTGCCAGAAACCTGGAAAAAGTGCGTTGTGTAGTTGGCTCAACTCTATTTATGACGCTAATTGGGGGCAGCCTGATTGCCTTATTGGGTGTATCTTTTGCCGAAAATATCTTACAGCTTTTAGGTACAGATCCGGATGTGATGCACCTTTCTTTACCTTATGTGCAATGGATGTTGGCTGGTAGCCCACTGATTTTCATTTATATTATTTATACTTCAATTTTACGTGGTGTCGGAGATAGTACTACACCACTATTTGCCTCTGCTTTGACGATTGGCGTTGGCTTGGTAGTAACACCGGTCCTGATCGCCGGTTATTTTGGTTTTCCTAAAATGGGGATCATCTCTCCAGCAATTGCAACCATTCTGGGTAATCTGGCTGTTCTGCTATTTCTCATTCTCTATTTAAATTATAAACGTCACCCTCTAAGACCAGACTGGGCGTTGATCAAAGATATTCGTCATCAGCCTCAGCTCAGCAAGATTATCCTGCGCTTAGGTATTCCGACTGGAGTTCAAATGGTGACGACTTCAGTCGCTGGTCTGGTCATTGTAGGTCTGGTCAACCGTTATGGTGCAGAAGCGACGGCGGCCTATGGTGCCGTGAATCAGGTGCTGAATTATATTCAGTTCCCTGCCCTTTCTATTGCCATTGCGGCTTCCGTCTTTGGGGCACAGGCCATTGGTGCTGGTAAAAATGATTTGCTCAATAAAGTGACCCGAACTGCCTTAAGTATGAATATCTTGTTCACAGGTAGTCTGGTGATTCTGGCTTATCTGTTTTCTAAATATCTCATGGCTTTGTTTATCACTGACCCGCAGGTCGTGGTCCTAGGTCAGCAACTTCTCTTCATTGTCCTATGGTCGATTCTGTTCTTTGGTGCTAGCGCAATTTTTGCTTCGATCATGCGGGCCAGTGGCACAGTGACAGTCCCGATGTTGATCAATATCATTGCCATTATTGGCATTGAAGTACCAGCTGCCTATATGTTCAGCCGCTGGTGGGGTTTACAAGGGATCTGGTATGGCTATGCCCTTGCCTTTGTCTGTCTTTGTATTATGCAAGGCTTGTATTACCAGTTTATCTGGAAGAAAAAGACCATCGAGGCACTGGTTTAATCTTCCGGCCTGAACTACTGGGTAAACCTTAGCAAACCACCTCTAAAGAGCGTATTTCCTGCTTAATCCATATTTTTTATATGGATTCATTTTTATTATATTTTTCAGCCATGAAGATCCTTGTTATAAGCAGTGTATTGCATAAAAATACAAGGTCTTCTCATGGCTAAACGACAAATTAAACTGGGTGCTTTTATTCCAACAACTTCGCAACATGCGGCAGGTTGGCGTCATCCTGAGTCTCGTCCTCAGAATCATTTAAGCATTGATTATGCGATTGAATTGGCGAAAACTGCTGAACGCGGCCTGTTTGATGCCTATTTCCTTGCAGATGGTCTGGCAGTCAACTGGAGTCATGGCGCTTCCAAACATAATAAGAATGTCGGTTATAGCGATAAAGTCGTGGGCTTTGAACCAGTTACCTTATTCGCAGCGATTTCAGCCGTCACCCAAAATATTGGTTTTATTGCCACTGCTTCTACCACCTATGAAGAACCGTATCTGTTGGCACGAAAATATGCCTCTTTAGACCATATCAGTAAGGGTCGTGCCGCTTGGAATGTCGTCACCACTATATCTGCTGAAACCGCGCGGAACTTTGGTTTTAGTGCACATCCGGATGCCAAAGTCCGTTATGAGCGCGCGGATGAATTTATTGAAGTTGTACAGAAGCTCTGGGATTCCTGGGAAGATGATGCATTCCTCTATGACAAAGAAAGCGGTCATTTCTTTGATGCATCTAAACAGCATGAACCTCTGCATAGCGGCAAATATTTTAATGTCCAGGGTGCACTGAATGTCCCTCGTCCACCACAAGGCTATCCAGTGATTGTTCAGGCAGGCCAGTCTGAAGATGGACGTGAGCTGGCCGCCAAATATGCCGAAGTGATTTTTACCGCCCAGCAAAGTCTATCTGATGCCCAAGCCTTCTACCGTGATGTCAAAGGTCGTCTGGCTAAATATGGCCGTCATCCGGATGATCTAAAAGTAATGCCGGGGGTTTCTGTCTTTGTGGCTAAAACCGAACAGGAAGCCAAAGAAAAATATGAATTGCTGAATAGTCTGATTCATCCAGATGTCGGTTTGGGCTTACTGTCTGGTCTGGCAGGTGATATTGATCTTTCAAACTATGATTTGGATGCTCCATTTCCTCTAGAAGACATTGAGATCAAGTCTAGCCGTCAGCAAATGATGTTCGAAATTGCAGCGAAGCATCGCTTTAGTATTCGCCAGCTATATGAATATATTGCCTCTGCTCGCGGTCACTGGACACTGATCGGAACACCTGCACAGGTAGTCGACCAGCTACAGGAATGGTTCGAAAATGAAGCGGCTGATGGTTTTAATGTCTTGCCACCAACGACACCTGCCGGTCTGAATGACTTTGTCGATTTCATCGTACCCGAGCTACAACGCCGCGGCCTGTTCCGGACCGAATATGAAGGCACAACTCTACGTGAAAACTTAGGACTGAAACATCCAGAAAACCAGTATGTGATTGCACAACAAAATACTGCGGTTGCCTCTTAAAACAGCCATTATAAAAAATGCCCGATAGGGCATTTTTTATTTCTTTAAGTTAAGCACTTGGGTAATTGGTGCGAGTAAAAATGACAAATATGGGCGAGGTTGATTTCTGTACAATTTAAAATAAATGAAGACCCTAGCCTACCAGCAAAACTGACCAAAGCTTGTAAGTAGCGGCTGTTGATCCTTCGCGATTGAGAAATTTAATACTTTTAGAATTTCTTTTTTCAACTGCTGTAGTCGCATATTCTGGCGCTTGCGTGGATAAGATAAAGGCACCTTTAAAACCTGTTCGATTCGCCCAGGATTAGCCTGCATTACCACAACTGAAGTGCTCAGCAATAAAGCCTCCGAAATATCTTGGGTTACTAAAATCACGGTAATTTTTTTGGCTTTCCAGATTCGCTGTAATTCTTTATGCAGATGATGACGCATTAGTGCGTCCAGTCCAGCAAAAGGATCATCTAATAATAAAATATCCGGTTGATTAACCAGGCTTTTGGCAATGGCCACTTTCAGATTCATGCCAGCAGACAAGTGCGATGGATAAGCATCCTTAAACGGCGTCAATTGCAGTAATTCTAGCTGTTCCTGAATTCTTCGATTTTCCTCTTCTTTACTTAAAGGGATTTGATGTAAGGCCATGCGGATATTTTCCGTTACACTGAGCCAGTTAAACAGCCGATGATCCTGATAGACAATACTGAGATTTGGAAGATGTTCAGCTGGCTGTTTTCCCTGAATCAGAATCTGTCCCTGTTGATGCTGTTCCAAACCCATCAGTAAGCGTAACAATGTAGATTTACCGCAGCCAGCATGCCACACTACACTGACAAAATCACCTGCATGAATATCCAGATTAATATCTTCGAGGACTTGGGTCTGCTGATCTGGTGCGGTGCTATAACTTTTATATAAATTTTGAATCGTGATTCTACATTGAGATTGCTCCGTCATTTTTCCTCACCTTTTGCTGCAATACACATTTAATCATTGTTCTAGATTGGATCTATCCTATTTACGAACTTGGATAAATTTCTGTCTCTTTTAGATCTGCCAAAATAGGACTCTTTTCACTATAAAAGAGTTTGGGGTAAGGAGTTATCTTGATTTTTTATTTGGTTATCAAAAGCATATATAGGTTTTAATAGCTAGACACAAACTTATAAATTTCAATATCTTAAAATTTTATTCTTCTAGAAAACATTATTTAAAATATTCCGCATAACCAAATCGCAACAATGCTTAGGGCAATAAAAAACCCGCGAATGCGGGTATTCAATTGGCTCAGCTTACCAGGCCAATTTATACTGTTCTAATTCATGCGGCACAAGCTCGACCTGCTCCTGAAAATCAAGCAAGATATCATTTTTAATGGCCGCCAGACGGTAGTCTTCACGCTTACGCGGACGTTCCAGATCCACTTTCACAATACGTTTGATTCGTCCCGGATGGGGTTGCATTACCACTACGCGATCACCTAACAATACCGCCTCTTCTACATCATGGGTGACCAGAATAGAGGTGATCTTTTCCGACTGCCAGATCCGCTGTAATTCCTGTTGCAAGTTGGCACGGGTCAAGGCATCCAAGGCACCAAAAGGTTCATCCAGTAATAAAATTTGTGGACGATTCACCAGACTACGCGCAATTGCCACACGCTGGCTCATCCCCCCAGACAGCTGACTTGGATAGGCAGTTTTAAACTGGCTCAATTGCACCAACTCCAGATGATAATCAATCAGCTCCCGCTTTTCGGCTTTGCTCAGGCCTGATTTTTCCAGCGCTAAAGCTACATTTTGCTCGACACTCAGCCAAGGGAACAAACGGTGATCCTGAAACACAATCCCGCGATCCAGACTGGTGCCCTGAATCGGTTTGCCATCAATCAAAATACTGCCTTGAAACTCGGCATCCAAGCCCACCAAAAGCCGCAATAAGGTTGATTTACCACAACCACTATTACCGACAATACTAATGAACTCGCCTGGCTGGATATTCAGATTAATCTGATCTAATACTTGTAACTCCTCCCCGTCTTTAGGGAAGTACTTGTCTAGTTTCTGGATCTGGACATGACCCTTAATATTCGCCTGTTGATTCATGTTGTTATCTCACATCTTTTATTTATTGGCCGCCTGACGCCAGCGTAAGTTATAGTTTTCAAAGAATTGTGCTGCCTTGGAAAATAACAGTCCGACAATCGCAATAATGGCCATGCCATATAGCACCACTTCCATCTGGAACAGGTTCTGTCCATCCATGATTGGATTGACCACGCCAACCGAGGACACAAAGAAATATTCTGCACCCACGGTCGCCACCCATGAAAACACCAGCGCAATATTCAAACCGGCAAAAATACTTGGGGCTGCTGCGGGTAAAATCACTTTAAAAAAAGTACGTACCGGACTAAGCTGGAAAATCTGCGCCACTTCCTTAATTTTGACCGGCACATTCTTAACCCCGTCATAGGTATTAAAGAACACCGGATAGAACACCACCAAGGCAATAAAAATCACTTTTGAAACTTCACCATGTCCAAACCACATAATCATCAGTGGAATCCAGGCAAATACAGCCACGTGTTTAATGGCGTTCAACGTTGGAGAAAAGATTCGATCCAGCCAGACGTTTAGACCCAGGGCCAAACCCAGCACTGCACCTATCACTCCACCGGCAATAAACCCTGCCGTATTGCGAAGTAGACTGGCGATAATGTTTTCTGTCACCTCGCCTGCCTGCCAGCTTTCTACAAAAGCTTGCCATACAGCAGCTGGCGGTGCCAGCAAAGCAGGATCAACCCATTGTTTTGCGGTTACGATCAACCAGGCAACCCACAGAACCAGAGGAATGACCCAGCCGCGATAATCTATTTTTTTCATGATGTTCTCTCTATCTAGCCTGATCCCAACCACGGAACTGTTTTTGTATGAGGCGGATAATGACGTCAAAGCCAAATCCCACCAGTCCAATCACCACTACAGTTGCCATCACCACATCGAGCTGGAAAATCTGACGGCCATAGACCATCA
Source organism: Acinetobacter sp. YH16031 (assembly GCF_013417335.1). Taxonomy (NCBI): domain Bacteria; kingdom Pseudomonadati; phylum Pseudomonadota; class Gammaproteobacteria; order Moraxellales; family Moraxellaceae; genus Acinetobacter; species Acinetobacter sp. YH16031. The sequence continues at coordinate 4,612 of NZ_VPED01000028.1, read as the reverse complement.
CATAGCCGATCCCTTCACTTGAAGCTAGCAGTTCTACTGCAACCAGAGCGCCCCATGAACTTGCCAGAGATAAACGCAGACCACCGATAAAACTGATAAAAGCACCCGGCAGAACCACATTTTTAAATCTGGACCAGGTGCTCAACTGATAAACTTCCGCGACTTCAGTCAATTGCTGTGGAATATTGCGTACCCCTTTAAATACATTGATCGTCATCGGCACCAGCGCGGCTTTAGCAATCAGAATAATCTTGAGGGCTTCATCAATCCCGACCAGTAAAATTAACAGTGGAATCCAGCCGATCACGGGTACCAGATTAATGGCTTTGAATGTGGGCCAGATATAGGCTTCTGCTCGACGTGACAGCCCCATAGTCAGACCTAAGACCAGTGCCAGTACAATGCCGGCACTGAACCCGTAGCCAATCCGGCTCAGACTGACACTCAGATTGCTCCACAGTTCGCCGGTTTGATACAGATCTTTCAGGGCCACCCAGACCAGTTCAGGTGCAGGGAGCAATAAAGGGTTCACCCAGTTCCGTTCTACCGACACATGCCACAGATAGAGCAGCGCGATGGGGAAAAGTGCTCCGATTCCCCATATGAACACCTGATTCTGTTTTAAAAAATTCAGAATACTTTTTCGGTTCAATCTGGATACAGCACTGTCCTGTGTCAGTGTCTTGGTTGTTTCAAGCTCGATTTCCTGTAACATCACTCAACCTCCTCAAGGGCATGATGGTTATTGCCCATTGGCATTGAGAGGTTTCCAATAGTTCTGTAAATTCAGCGTTTTTAAAGCATTATTGACATACTTCGGCTCAATCCAAGAATCGACATCAATATTGCCGCGAATCAGTTTCAAGTCTTGACCCGCTTTCAGTTTTTTCTTAATTACAGCAACGTTGAAAGCATCCAGAATCGGAGCACTATGACGTTTTAGATCTACACCATCATTGGCGCGCACAAAAGTGTTATAGGAAAGGCCTGATTTCGACCATATTTTGAATAATTCAGTTTTATTGGCTGGGTTCGAATCCCAAGCCGCCTGTTTGACCAGCACATTCACAACGCGCTGTACGACTTCAGGATATTTTTGTTCAAATTTAGAATTGACCAGAATATAACCCGAACTTTGGTACTGTGCCGGTTCCTTTTTAGAACTATAAATCAGCTTGGCAACACCGCGATCAGTCACAGGGAAAATCGACTGGTTGGTAAATAAAGCATCCAGATCACCACTTGCCAGTGCTGAATAGCCGACTGGACCATCTACATTGACAAAGCGGAAGTCTTTTTCAGTAAGACCATGTTTTTTAATAATCTGGTTTAAAGCAAGATGCACGCTAGTTCCACGGAAGAAACCAATACGTTTGCCTTTCAAATCTGCCCAGCTTTTTGCGGATGATCCCGATGCCACCACCAGATAGGTATTGTCATGTGTACCGCCCGCTAAAATCAGCTTGGTATCCAGACGACTGGCCTTACCAATCAAAGCCGGTAAGTCTCCTAGCCAGGTAATATCTACCAAACCATTGGCATAAGATTCATTGATCGCAGGACCTGCACCTTTAAAGTTGTTCCACTGTACTTTAATCCCGTCTTTCTGGAATTCTTTTTCCAGCAAACCTAAAGTTTGTGTGGTGGAGTAAAAGTTGCCATAGCCCACCGGGCGGCTACCGCTGCCGACTAATGGAGATGCCAGGCGAATCACGGTCGGTTTGGCTTCTGCTGCAAAGGATTGAACAGCAGGCACTAGTGTTGCTGTGGAGAGAAGGCCAGCGAATAATACTTTTGACCATTTAAACATGTGAAAATTCCTCAAAATATAAAATTAGAATCCGTACTGGAATTGTGCGACCAGTTCGTTATAGCTCTTGTTTGTAATGTCGTTGTTGACATGGTTCAGGTTGATCTGGAACTTGGTGGTTTCCGCAAAGAATGCATTCAGGCCCAGACTGTGAATATCAACCGTTTGATCGGCTAAATTCTTGTCACGATCAATGGTGTCGTAGCGATAGAAGGCCTGATAAGATTTTGGCCACCAGTCGTCATAACGGCCCTGATTACGGAATCCTTTGACAAACTGCTCACCAAAGTTCCAGAACAAGGTACCTGTGTGTGACTCACTTTCACGCTTATAGGTCTGTGCAGTTTGTGAAATGTAGGTGTCATCTTCACCTTGCACATATTCATAGGTCACACCGAATGGATGGTGGTTATAGTAAATATCGAAGCCTTTACGCAGCACATCGCCCTTACCAGCAAAGGCCGCGCTGGTACCATCAATTTCAAATAGATTGCTCTTGCCTTGATACCAGGACAGACCAAAACTCAGTTCACGCAGCCATGAGTTATATTCAGCAGGCAAGGTATAACGCAGACGTCCAATAAAGTTTTTGTCATCATTGTCATCCGATTTATTGGCTCCATTACCATTCACCAGACCAAAGGCATAGCTGATCATTGGCGAGCGATAGTTATAACCATAGTCCACGGTTGGTAAGGCATCTCCACGCACAATCAAACCCACTTCACGCAGTGCCAGTCCATAACCTAGGCCCGGTAAACTGAACAAGGCATTGTTAATGGTGGGCTTCAAGTCTTCAGTGGCCTGAACTTCCTGGCCAAATGGCAACAGTTGCTGGCCTAATGTGACGCTCAAGCGCCCCGTGTCGGCACTTAAGGTTGGCAATACGTGATAAGTCAGTTGCGCATCCAATAAATTCAGATAACTGTTATTGGTTCCTGTCTGTGGAGACGTACCAAAACGCAGGTTGAAGTCCAGGTTTTTGCCTTCTTCATAGTCTTTATACAGGTTGCCAATAAAACCAATTTGGACTGCACCTAAATCAAACGAAGAGTGGCGGTCTTGAACTGCCATCCCGGTATTGGTACCCGTAGGTGGAGTGTGTTGTGCTTCATCGATATAAGAGGCTTTGGCCTGTACCACCCCGTTAATCAATAACTGACGTGTTGATAATGCCGTTTTGGTATCGCGGTCACGTTGTACCTGATATTTATAGTTTTCCAGGTCGCTTTGCAGACCTTGCAACTCGGCACGTGTCAAAAAGCTTTGGTCATCATCAGATTCAGTTTCTGCATCAGCAGATAGTTCAGCCTCATTAGCAGTAGTGGCTTCTGTAACGGCCTCGTTCTGGTTCTGAATCTGTGCCAACTGGGTTTTTAATTGTTTTAATGACTGCTCGAGTTGACTGACCTGTTGTTGTAACTGACCTATATCTGCATCTGCATGCGTTAAGCCAATACTCGCGCTCAGCAGAGGCAGTACCGTTGCCCCTTGTTTAAAATATTGCTTCATACAATCGACACACCTACAGTTTTGCCAGTGAAACATCAGTCGATTTGATCAGCACAATCACCTGACTTCCTACCTGCAAATCCAGCTCTTCTACAGAACGTGTCGTAATTACCGAAGTGAAAATACCCGAAGCAGTCACTACATCGACTTCAGAAACCACATCACCTTTTACAATTTCCTGAATAGTACCTTTTAACTGGTTACACACATTAATAGATTGAATTTTCATTATTAATTCCTGTTGTTTTGGCTGGAATTAATATGCATGATTTTTAATATGCAGAAAAATAATATAAATATATTTTGATATATTATTTTATAAAATCTAAAAATATTATTTTAAATCCAGTTAATCTGATAATTTAAATATTCCTTATTTTTAATCACGATATTCTCATATTGCCAATCCAGAATATTTTGACTTGCCAGATTCTTTATTTCTTTATTAATAGTTTGGCGTGAAGCAGAGATTAAATCTGCTAAATCATGCTGGGAGATCTTGAGTTTAATTTCAGTTCCCAGAGGATGAGATCGACCATATTGAATCGAAAGGTCATGCAAAACCTTGCATACTTTTTGATGTAAATTAGCGACTTGCAGGAATTTGACCTGCTGGATCAGATATTGCATCCGATGGCTGAGAATGTTTAAAGTATCCTGCTTTAAGTGATTGTTATCATTTATTTCTTCTATAAATATATGCTGCGGAATTTGCAGGACTTTGACCTGATTAAAAGCATAATAATCATAATCAATCACTTGTGTATTGAGGCAAGGAAGCAGGTTAATCAGATGCTTTTCCGAGAAATAATTAAAAGCATGAAAACGACCTGATGGGCTTAAATATCCAATCTGGATAATCCCATCAAGCAATATATATAAAGCAGTATGGCAATTTTCTTTATTTAATATCAAATCACCTTTTTGATATTTTCGAATAGTTGAATACTTTAAAATATAATCTAGTTTATCCTCAGAGATATTTTTAAATATATTTTTTAATATATCGTAATTCACATTATTTTTTGCAGTATGAATTTGCATAAAATGATCCACCCTATATTTTATTTAAATATTAGATGGATCATTAATGACTGGCGAATCATTTATTCTTGATTCTTTAGCTATTTATATGCAAAGTTTCCAATTGAATAAGAATTACTTAACCCGGATCCTGCTTAAGCCGATGATTCCTTAATTTGAATTGTTGGCTTATTTTGATGGGTTAATTGATATGCACATAGTGAGGCGTAAATTCCACTCAGAAATCCATGAAGACTACGTGCTTTA